>JAKLJW010000077.1 GCA_023150935.1 Candidatus Binatia bacterium
ATTCTCGCGCTCGAATCCGAGCGCTAACCCTTATTTAAGACCCTAAATACGACTCCTGTCAAGTGTATTCAAGTGCTACCGCGGGTCCGACCCCGGAGGCCTCCACCACGTTGGCGCTCTTCTGCGTGCCACCGGCTCTACCGGCGCTCGGCATCGTGGGGCTCGCCACGAGCGCGCCAGCCTGGGCAGATGCGTTGCTGCGCAGCCGGCTGACCGTTTGTGTGGCGCTCGGGCTGCGCCTCGTGCCGGTGGCCAGTGTGATTGCTCTGCGCGCCTGGGCATCGACGGCCCCCTCGTGGGCGATGGCGGCGGCGCTGCACGGCGTCCCGTTGCATCGCTACGCGGCCCGCGTCTTGATGCCGGTTCTACGCCCGGCTGTCGGCGTCGGGCTGCTCCTCGTCGCCCTGCTTGCATCCGCCGACATCGCAACGGTCTTGCTCGTGCATCCGCCCGGCGAGTCCTCCCTGCCGCTCACGATCTTTACGGTCATGGCAAACGCACCGGAGATCTTGGTGTCGGCGCTCTGCCTTGTTTACATAGCCGGCGCTGCCTCGGTGCTGGGGTGTCTCTGGGTGTTGAGTGGAGCAGCGGAGACATGAAACGCGCAGATCTCGAGCTGCGAGGGGTGTCGAAGCAGTACAACGGACGGCTTGCGTTGGACGACGTCTCGCTGCGAGTCGAGCCGGGGGACCACACCGCCATCGTCGGTTCATCCGGGTGCGGCAAGTCGACGCTACTGCGAATGGTCGCGGGCCTCGAGGCCCCTTCGAGCGGCCAGGTCCTGCTCGGTGGAGAGGTGGTCTCCGATGCCCAGCGCATCGTTCTGCCGCCGCACCGGCGGGGCATCGCCATGGTGTTTCAGGACCTGGCGCTGTGGCCAAACCTATCCGTGTTGGAGAACGTCCTGCTCGGACTTGGAGGCACGGAGTGTCCGAAAGCCGAGCGCGCGGTCCGCGCCGCCGACGCCCTGGCGCTTTGTGGAATTCCCGATCTCGCAGACCGCAAGCCCGGAACACTCTCGGGCGGGCAGCAACAGCGCATCGCCCTGGCCAGGTCGCTCGCCGTCCGGCCAGCGTTTCTGTTTCTGGATGAACCGTTTGCCGGATTGGACCCGGTGATCAAGGCGAAGCTCTTGCGCGAGATTGCGGCGCTTGCAGGTGATCACGCGTTCACCATCGTGCTCGTCACCCACGACCCCTTCGAGGCGACCGAGCTCTGCACGATGGGGGTGTTGCTCGAAGGCGGCCGCGCAACCGAGCGAGGCAAACTGGTCGATCTCGTACGCGAGTCGTCGTCGGAGATTCTCAGTAGCTTCCGGCAATGTCTAGGCGGCTGGGCTAGTCCCTGAAAAAGTACTTGCCAACTGCTGAAGCTTGGTCGTGCCGCTGGAAACCCTTGTGGCACAAGGGTAAAAGAGCATCGTGCGTTGCTGCGAATGAGGCGGTGGAGGTGGGTTTCGGATGAGGGATCGTGATGCGGTGGTGTGGAAGGAACAAAGCTTGCGCCTGGCAACGCGGCTGCATCGGGACAATCTTCCCGGAGACTGCTCGCAACCGATGTTGGCGGGCAGCAACGTTCGTTACGAGATATCGGCGCGGATCAAGGCGATGCCGTGTGGTGGGATTGGGCTGATCCATGAGATGGTGCGTGCGATCGGATTGGCCGAGAGCATCGATGAGCGCGTGCACGTTTTCAAGCGACATTTCCCGTACCACGAATCCGATCATGTTCTGAACCTCGCCTACAACGTGCTGTGCGGCGGCACGAGGCTGGAGGACTTGGAGCGCCTGCGTGGCAACGAGGCTTACCTGGACACACTTGGGTGCGAACGTGTTCCGGACCCGACGACGGCAGGTGACTTTCTGCGCCGCTTCGGTGAACATCAGGTCATGGAGTTGATGGCGGCAACGAACGCAGCACGCGTGAAGGTCTGGAAGAAACTTTCCAAGAAGGACAGGGCCCTGGCCCTGATCGATGTGGACGGAACCATCGCTCCGACCACGGGGGAGTGCAAAGAAGGGATGGACATCTCCTACAAGGGGATCTGGGGCTATGCCCCCTTGGTGATCACCTTGGCAAACACCGAGGAGGTGCTTTTCATCAAGAATCGCTCGGGCAATGCGCCTTCCCACAGCGGTGCGGTTGCTTACATGGATGAGGCGGTGGCGTTGGTGCGAGCGGGAGGCTTTCGTCGGGTGCGACTGCGTGGGGATACCGACTTTTCGCTGACGGCGAACTTCGATCGCTGGACCGAGGACGCAGTGGAGTTCGTTTTCGGTATGGACGCGCAGCGCAATGTGGTCGAGCTCGCCGATGGCTTGTCGGAGAAGGATTTTAGGCCCTTGGTGCGCTGGGCTGCTGCCCCGGCGACGCGCCCGCGCCAACGGCCGGAGAACATCAAAGAGATCATTGTCCACGAACGCGGTTACCAGAAGCTGATCCTGGAAGAAGAACACGTGGCAGAGGTCGCCTACCGACCGAGCAAGTGCAAGCGTTCGTACCGCCTGATCATCGTGCGCAAGAAGGTCCGGGTTGAACAGGGACAACAGCGCCTGTTCGATCAGACTCGTTACCTGTTCTACATCACCAACGTGCACGACGACGTGCTCGCGCCCGCGCAGGTCGTCTTCGAAGCGAATGATCGATGCGCCCAAGAGAACATCATCGAGCAACTCAAGAACGGAGTGCAGGCCTTTCGGATGCCCTCGGACGCTCTGCTGTCGAACTGGGCCTATGCGGTGATTGCCACGCTGGCGTGGAACTTGAGGATCTGGATGTCGATCCTGTTGCCCAAGCGCTTGGCGGGACAGCTGCGCCGCATGGAGCATCGACGTTTTCTGCACAGCGTGATGCTGGTGCCGTGTCAGGTGGTGCGAACAGCGCGCCAGATGGTTTTGCGCATCTTGACCTACAGCCCCTGGGCTGAGCTGCTGACGAGCGGAACAGATTATTTTCATCGATGGCGAACTGCTTGAACGAAGCGATCCGGCCTTCACGCAGCGACGACAAGCGCAGCGTCGAGAGGACTGCGCCCGAATGTCGACAATCGTGACCACAGCGCTTGGTAGAGCGACGATTTTTCCGTGGTCGCCGTCATCAGCTACGCGTGCGGCCCACTTCTGTCCCGTCCCACGATCAAATTTTCGCGTCCGCAGCATGGAACTTATCCACAAGCGCTTGTTTTGGGGCTAGTGCGCTCAAGTGAGGACATTGTGCCGCAGTGGACGAGGTCGCTGCCGAGAAAGCGGTGTCCTTTCGGCAAGCGTGCATGCCCGCCTGGCCGGCGCTGACTACACTGCGGAGCGGTCGCCACGGGAGGGCGACGGCTCATGCAGAAGCAGAGGTGCGAGGGCGAGGAAGCGGCGCGGGTGGCCGGGCTGCGACGGCGGATCGAGCGCTGGCGCGAGACGCGGGTGAAACGGACACGGATGCCCGAGGAGTTGTGGGCGGCGGCCGCTGCGCTGGCGCGGACGCACGGCGTGTCGCGCGTCGCCCGGACGCTGGGCGTCGGGTACGAGACGCTCAAGGAGCGGGTGGGCGGCGCGGGAGAGCCGGGCATGGCAGCGGGAGGGCCGGCGGAGTTCGTCGCCATCGACGGCGCGACGCTGCTGGGCGGTGGCGCGCCGACCGTGGTCGAGGTGACGGACCGTAGCGGGCGCCGGTTGGTGGTCCGCCTGAGCGGGGCAGTGGACGTCCCGGCCGTGGTGGCGGCGTTTGTGGGGCCGCCGGCATGATCCAGATCGCGCCGCAGATGCGCGTGCTGGTGGGCGTCGAGCCGGTGGACTTTCGCGCCGGGATCGATGGGCTGGCGGCGCGCTGCCGCACGGTGTTGGCCGCGGATCCGTTTTCGGGCGCTGCCTTCGTGTTTCGGAACCGGCGGCGCACCGCGATCAAAATCCTGGTGTACGACGGCCAGGGGTTCTGGCTGTGTCACAAGCGGTTCTCCAGCTCGCGGTTCACCTACTGGCCGGCCGCGCGGGAGCTGGAGGTGCACGAGCTGGCGGTGCTGCTGCGCGGCGGCGATCCGCGTGGCACGGGGGCGGTGGCCGTGTGGCGGCGCGTCAGCGGCGGTGAGTGACGGGGGGCGGCTTGCGTTCCATCGCGGACTCTGGTACGCGGTGGCGGCATGGACGAGGTCGTCTTCGCGTACCGCGGGCGCCGGGTCACCGCCGGCGATCTGGAGACGATCCGCGCGCTGATCGCTGCGCATCCGCAGGCGACCCGGCGCGCCCTCTCGCAGCACCTCTGTGCCGCGTGGCAGTGGGTGCAGCCCAACGGCCGGCCGCGCGACATGGTGTGCCGGGGGCTGATGCTCGGCCTGCACCGCGCGGGGCTGATCGCGCTGCCGGCGCCCCACCACCGACCGCCCAATCCGCTGGCCCACCGCGTGCGGCCCACGCCGACGGCGATCGACCGGACGCCGGTACGGTGTGCGCTCGCGGACCTGGGCCCGCTGGCCTTCGTGCCGGTGCGCCGCACCGAGCGGGAACGCCTGTTCAACGCGCTGCTCGACGCGCACCACCCCCTCGGCTACACGCAGCCGGTCGGCGAGCACCTGAAGTATCTGGTGTGCGCCGGCAAGCAGCCGCTGGCCCTGTTCGCGTGGAGCTCGGCGCCGCGCCACCTCGCCCCCCGCGACCGCTTCCTCGGCTGGTCGATGGCCGCGCGCCGCGCAAACATCCGGGGGGTCGCCTACAATACCCGCTTCCTGATCCTGCCGTGGGTGGAGGTGCGGTACCTGGCCAGTCATCTGCTCGGCGGCATGATGCGCCGGCTCTCGGCGGACTGGCAGCAGCACTACGGGCACCCGATCTACTTTGCCGAGACCTTCGTCGATCCCGCGCGCTATGCGGGCACCTGTTACCGGGCGGCGAACTGGGTCCGGCTCGGGCGCACCACCGGGCGGGGCAAGGACGATCGGACGCATCACGCCACGCGCTCGCGCAAGGAGGTGCTCGGGTACGTGCTGCATCCGCGCTTTCGCGAACGGCTGGCGGCGGAGCGATGACAGTCGTGCGGCGCGATCTGGATCTGGGCGAGCTCACGGCCATCGTCGCGCGGGCGCGGCTCAGCGCCGCGGAGCGCGAAAAGCTCCAGGGGGCGCTCGACACGCTCGCGTTTCTCACGGACGAAATCGGCAGCAAGGGGGCCAGTATCCTGCGGCTGCGCCGGATGCTGTTCGGCGCCCGCACGGAGAAGACCGCCACGGTCTGTCCCGATCCGCCCCGGGACGACCAGGCGGCGGCCGGGAGCGCGGCCGCCGACGGCGGCGCCGCGACGGACCCCGCGCGGCGGCGGCGCCCCGGACATGGCCGCAACGGTGCGGAGTCGTTCACGGGGGCGGTCAAGGTCTGCGTGGTGCACGGCACGCTGCATCACGGGGATCGCTGCCCCGAGTGCGTGAAAGGGAAGCTCTACACCCAGCCGCAGCCGGCGGTGCTGGTGCGCATCCGGGGCATGGCGCCGCTGTCGGCCGTTCGCTACGAGCTCGAACGGCTGCGCTGCAATCTGTGCGGCGAGGTCTTCACGGCCGCCGCCCCCGCGGGGGTCGGCGAGCAGAAGTACGACGAGACGGCGACGGCGATGATTGCGCTGCTGAAGTACGCCTGCGGGCTGCCGTTCCACCGCCTCGAGAAGCTACAGCGCAATCTGGGCATCCCGCTGCCCGCGGCCACGCAGTGGGAGCTGGTGGCGGCCGCCGCCACCGGGCTGCGGGTGGTCTTCCACGAGCTCATCCGCCAGGCCGCGCAGGGCGAGATCGTGCACAACGACGACACCACCATGAAACTGCTCGCCTTCGGCCATTCGCCGTTCCCCGAAGACGAGCAACGCGCTGAGCGCACGGGGGTCTATACCACCGGCATTGTCTCCCGCACCGCGGCCCACGACATCGCCCTGTACTTCACCGGCAGACAGCACGCCGGCGAGAACCTGGCCCGCGTCCTCCAGGAGCGGGCCGCGGCGCTGCCGCCACCCATCCAGATGTGCGATGCGCTCTCCCACAACACCGCCGGGGAGTTCGACTCCATCGTCGCCAACTGCATGGCGCACGCCCGCCGCCAATTCGTAGAGGTCGCGCCGAGCTTTCCGGAGCAGTGCCGCACCGTGCTCGATACCCTGCGCGAGGTCTACCGCAACGACGCGCACGCTGGTGGCGAGCAGATGTCGGCCGAGCAGCGTCTGGCCTTTCATCAGCAGCACAGCGGGCCCCCGATGCGCGGGCTCTTGTGGTGGCTCCACGAGCAATTCGCCCTGCGCAAGGTCGAACCCAACTCCACGCTCGGCGGCGCCGTGACCTATATGATCAAGCACTGGCAGAAGCTCACGCGGTTCCTGGAGCAGGCCGGGGCGCCCCTCGACAACAATATCTGCGAACGCGCCCTGAAGAAGGCGATCCTGCATCGCAAGAATTCGCTCTTCTACAAGACCGAGACCGGCGCTGCCGTCGGCGACCTCTACATGAGCCTGACCTACACTGCCGAGCTCAACGGCGCCGACCCCTTCGACTACCTCGTCCAGCTCCAGCGCCACGCCGACGCACTCAAAGCCAACCCGGCCGCGTGGCTGCCGTGGAATTACCGGGACACGCTGGCGGCCTGCGCCAGCGGCGCGGATCCGCCCGCCTGAGCGTCGCCGGCGCGCGCTGGCGCGCCCGGCCTACCAGCCGGGGACGGAGAAATCTTCGCGCTACGCACGCTTGCCGAAAGGACACAGAAAGCGCTACGTCTCGTTCGTCGACGACGGGTACTGGTGAAAGGTCGTTACCCGTTATCAGAGAGCCGCCCGTTGCATCGGGCGGCTCTTTCTCATTCCCACTTTGAGCCGAGGGCTCCGGTGAACGTGGTATACTTCCATCAACCAGATCGTCCGCGTGATCGCCGGCGCTCGTGAATTCTGACCGCGGTTGCCCTCAGGCAGGGGGCTTGCGGGCACGGTCGGCTCGCTGTGGAGCCGATCGGGCTTTCCGTCGTCGCCACCACAGCCGGCGGCGGCAACCCCCGACTCAAACGAGGGGGTGAAAGTCCCGGCGATCGCGGCGCTGGTTTCAATCTCGGTGTGCGTCTTCGCCAGCCTGTCGACCGAAGCTTCAGCGAAGGTGGACGCGACTCGCGTCGATCCGTTGCTGCAGCCACTCCTGAACTTCGGCTTCGAGCCAGCCGACCGCTCGCCCACCCAGGTTCACCGGTTTGGGGAACGCGCCTTCGGCGATTCGAAAGTAGATCGTGCTCCGCGACAGGCCCGTGCGCGCCTTCACTTCCGGAAGTCTCAGTATCGTATGCGTCATCCCAAGCTCTCCTTCGTTCGTGTCATCGCCGGCCCTCCGCCACGGCTTTGACAGCGAATGATAAAGGACCTTATCATTCACACATATAGGACACCTTCCCGCCATCCGGAGTCTCGCCCACGTCGGCCTCGATCGAGTGCCGGCGATGATCGCGCGCGAGGGTGATCGGGCGGCCTGGCGGTTCATCGAGTTCTTCACCGCCAACATCCGCAACCCGAACACGCGT
>JAKLJW010000078.1 GCA_023150935.1 Candidatus Binatia bacterium
GAAAACGGGGCTACTCGGGGCGAACGGGAAGCGTCGTACGGAATACGTCGCCGTAATTGTGCCCATCAATACTAAGGGGCGGAGGAGAAGACGGGGGGGGCTGGGGCGGGCGAACGTCCCGACGGCGTGAACCGCCTGTCGTCTGACAGCAGGCGGTTCACGCGCCGCCCGGGAACTCGTCCGGCAGCAGGTCGTCGACAGCCACCGGCACGTCAGGGAACGCCGTCACCGCGAGCAGCTCGCCGCGGCCGGCGACTCGATGGCCTGCGTAGACGGCGCGTGTTACGTCCGGCCCCGTGTGCACCTCGACGCAGTCATCGCGCAGGTTGACGATCCAGTACTCGGGAATGCCCGCGGCGGCATATGTACGTGCCTTGGTCAGGCGGTCCTGTGGAAGCGACGTGTAGGCGATCTCCACCACGAGCAACGCGGACGTTGGATGCTTGCGGTCGTAGTCGCCGAACCGGCCCGGAACCACGGCAACGTCCGGCTCTGTAGCTGACCATTGCCCCACCAGGAGCGGCGACTGCACCCGTAACACCGCGCCTGTCCCCACCACCGAACGGAGTGCCTCACTGACGCGCCCCAGCGCCGACGCATGGGCGGGATTCTGTGGCGCCATGGCAACAATCACCCCCTCCAACAGCTCGACCCTGTCGTCGGGGTGCAGCACACCGGTGCTGACGAGGCCAAAGTATTCGTCGACCGTGTAGCGACGGTCCGTCGCCTCGATCATGACTCCAGCCATACCTCACCCCGGACACGGCAACAACGTTGCGGAGCGTTCGGTGCAGCTTCTGTGCCACAGGGCGTGAAATTTCGGCCGCCGGGTGATGCGCACCAGGTCGTTCTCGCGGCGAACACATCCTGGCGCGCCGCGAGCACCGCCGCCGCGGGGAAGCGCGGCAGTGCCACCTGCGCCCGACGAACGCAGTTACCGGCGCCTCAGCCGCAGTAGACTGGCAACCGGTCGTTCAGCTCGGCGAGCGGCAGACCGCGCGCGTCTTTGACCGACAGGACAGGCTCGGCGATCGGCCACGGGATCCCGATGGCGGGATCGTTCCAGATTACCGTGATCTCGCTTGCCGGGTCGTAGAGGTTGGTGACCTTGTACTCGACCTCGGCGACTTCGCTGGTCACGCAAAAGCCGTGTACGAACCCCACCGGAATGTAACACTGACGAAAGTTCTCGGCTGACAGCGTCACCGCCACCCAGCGACCGAACGTCGGCGAACCGCGCCGTACGTCGACGGCAACGTCGTATACCTCGCCTTGCAGCACGCGCACCAGTTTGCCCTGCGGGCTGCCGATCTGCGCGTGCAGTCCGCGCAGCGTGCCACGCACCGAACGCGAGTGGTTGTCCTGCACAAAAGTCGCGGCGATGCCACCGTCGCGGTACTTCTGCGCATGGTAGGTCTCCAGGAAGAAACCGCGCGGATCGCGGAAAACGTCGGGCTCGACGACGATGACCTCGGGTAACGCCGTGGGAATGAATTTCATCGGTCTCAGAACTCCTGATCGAGGACACGCAGCAGATACTGCCCGTAGCCGCTCTTCTCCATCGGCGCGGCCAGGCGTCGCACGTCGGCAGCGGAGATGTAGCCCATGCGATAGGCGATCTCCTCGATGCACGCCACCTTCAAGCCCTGCCGCTCTTCGATGGCCTGAATGAAAGTCGACGCCTGCAGCAACGCCTCATGGGTCCCGGTGTCGAGCCACGCAATGCCCCGACCCAGCTTCTCGACGTGCAGGGCACCGGTGCGCAGGTAGGCCAGATTGACGTCGGTGATCTCCAGTTCGCCGCGCGCCGAGGGCGCCAACCCTGCGGCGATGTCGACGACGCGATGGTCGTAGAAGTACAGGCCGGTGACCGCCCATGACGAGCGCGGCTGCGGGGGTTTCTCCTCAAGACTGATGGCGCGGCCGCCGCCGTCGAACTCCACGACTCCATAACGTTCCGGGTCGCGCACCCAGTAGCCGAACACCGTGGCGCCACTGGCCCGATTCGCCGCGCTGCGCAGGTAATCGGGCAGACCGTGGCCGTAGAAGATGTTGTCGCCGAGCGCCAGCGCCACCGCCGCCTCGCCGATGAACTCGCGCCCGATGAGGAACGATTGCGCGATGCCTTCCGGCCGCGCCTGCTCGGCGTAGGCGATCCGCAGCCCCAGCTCGCCTCCGTCGCCGAGCAGGCGCCGGAAGCCGTCCTGCTCGTGCCGCGTGGTGATCACCAGCACGTCGCGAATTCCCGCCAGCATGAGGGTGGACAGCGGATAGTACACCATCGGCTTGTCGTAGATCGGCACGAGCTGCTTGCTGACGGCACGCGTCAGCGGATACAGGCGCGTCCCCGAACCGCCGGCCAGAATGATGCCCTTGCGCAGCATATAACCTCAAACCTTCCTTTCCGGATCGGTCGCCCCCCTCTCTTCCTCGTCCGTACTCACCCGGAGCCACCCGGCAATAGAGCACAACCGGCAGCTCGGATGCGAGCGAAGACATTGGGTGCTCAGCCGGAGCACGGGCGCCCCGGCGAGCCGCAACGGAGATCGCACACCCCTCGGCCGGGCACGCGCCGGGATTGGTCGCCGCGGCATGGCACGGGCCTTGCCACGGCGTTCGAGTCGAACGGACCGTAATCGCGAGGAGGGACGATGGGGCGGTTGTTTATCTGCGGAGCGGACGAAGGTGTGACGGCCGATATCGAAACCAGCGGCGCGATTCTCGACGATGCCCTCGAACACGAGCTGGCGGAGTCGGTGTTCCGCTGCGCCGTGCTCATGTCGCTGTCGGCCCTCACCGAAGGTGGGCCGTGGCCGCGCGCCATGTTGCAGACCATGGCTGCGTTCATGACCCTGATGCGCGACGAACTCAGCGGCCGGCTGCTGCAATAGCAGTGGATCGACCCGGCCGCCGGCGAGTTCACGCGGCGAGCAGTTTGTCGAGTTCCCCTTCGCGATCGAGCTGAGCCAGTTCGTCGTAGCCGCCGACGGGATTGCCGTCGATGAAGACTTGCGGCACGGTGCGCCGCCCTGAGGTCCTGACCATGTGTTCGCGCAACGCCTCGTCGTTACCGACGTCGATCTCTTCGAACGCCACTCCTTTGCGCTCGAGGAGCGCCTTGGCGCGCACACAGTAAGGGCAGTATTCGGTCGTGTACACCACTACTTTCGCCATGCGGTCGAGCCCACCTCCGTCCCAAGGCTCGTAACCAGCAGCCCGCGTCGAGGCAAGGCGGGGGCAGTCGCGCCGGTCGATACCCTTGCGAATGCGCGGGGAATGCCCGCACGCCCGGCACCGCCGGGAGCCGGGCGGACAGGGCCGCGCGAACCCCTGGCCGGGCCTGCTTGCTCGACGGTGTTCCATTTGCGAGCGAAGCGGGCTAGCGAGTGCCGCATGACGGCCGGCGAACGATTCGAAGAACTCGTGCGCATCATGGAGCGCCTGCGGGCCCCCGGCGGATGTCCGTGGGACCGCGAGCAGACCAGCGCCAGCATCAAGCCCTATCTCATCGAGGAGGCGTACGAGGTCGCCGAAGCGATCGAGCAGGACGACGCCATCGAGCTCTGTGCCGAGCTCGGCGATCTACTCCTGCAGATCGTCTTTCACGCCGAAATGGCGCGCGAGGCCGGGCGTTTCACCATCGAGGACGTCGTGCGCGGCATCTGCGAGAAGATGGTGCGGCGCCATCCGCATGTCTTCGGCGATGTCGAAGTGCAGGATGCCAGCGAAGTCCTGCGCAACTGGGCCCGCATCAAGGCGGAGGAACGCGAGAAGAAGTCGGATCGCTCCACCGTCGCGGGGGTGCCGCGCTCGCTGCCGTCGCTGCTGCGGGCGCACCGGCTCGGCGAGAAGGCTTCGCACGTGGGCTTCGATTGGGACGGTACGCGCGAAGTCATGGGAAAGGTCCGCGAGGAACTCGACGAACTCGACGCGGCCATCGCCGCCGGCAACGCCACCGAAGCCGAAGCCGAACTGGGCGACGTGCTCTTCGCGCTGACCTCAGTCGGCCGGCATCTCCGCGTTCACGCCGAGGACGCTCTGCACGGGGCCAGCGATCGGTTCATTCGCCGCTTTCGCTACATCGAAGCGCGCCTTGCCGCCCGGCAGCGTACCGTCCATGACGCCACGCCCGACGAGCTGAACGCCCTGTGGGAGGAAGCGAAGCGGGTCGAATAGAGCGGGCGCGGCAAGGCCTACGCCGGCGGCCGCTGCGCTTTCGCGAGGACCTCACGGTACTTGCGGCTCAGCGGCAAGACGTTGACCGCTCCGGTGACCGTGTTGACGTCGACGTACACCTCGGTGCCGTACACGCGCGTGATGTTGGCGTAAGTGATCACGTCTGCGGGCGGACCGGCGGCGGCGATGCGGCCGTCGTCGAGCAGGATCACCCGGTCGCAGTACAAGGCCGCGAGGTTCAGGTCGTGCAGCACCGTGACCACGGTCGTACCCTCGCTCTGCAGGTTGCGCAGCAGGTCGTAGATCTCGACTTCGTGCCGGATGTCGAGAAAAGCCGCCGGCTCGTCGAGCAGCAGGATCGGCGCCTCCTGCGCCAGGGCGCGCGCGAGCACCACGCGCTGGCGTTCGCCGCCGCTCAATTCGAGAACCGATCGGTCGGCAAGATCGAGCACGCCGGTGCGGGCCATCGCCGACCGGGCGACGGCGAGATCGCGGGGGTTTTCGAACGCGAACCTGCCGAGGTGGGGGGCACGACCCATGAGCACGACTTCGGTGACCGAAAACGGCAACTCGATCGCCGTCTCCTGCGGCACGACGGCAACGATCCGGGCCAGTTCGGCGCGCGTGTACGCGCCGATCGGCCGGCCTCGCACATCGACCCGGCCGGTGGCGGGGTCAATAACGCCGCTAAGCAGACGCAGGAGCGTCGACTTGCCGGATCCGTTCGGGCCGATGATGCCCACGGCTTCGCCGGCCGCCGCGTCGAGCGACACGTTGTCGATGACCCGGCGGCGCCCGTACGCGAAGTTCACCGCCACGGCGGCAAGCACGGTCATGGTGATCCGAACACCTTTCGCCCTTCGCGCTTGAGCAGATAGACGAAGAACGGTCCCCCGCAGAGCGCCGTAATCACCCCCACGGGCAACTCGACGACCCCCAGCACGGTCCGCGCCGCCGTGTCGGCCCACACCAGGAAGATCGCACCGGCCAGCAGCGATGCCGGCATCAACAACCGGTGATCGGCGCCCAGAAGGAGCCGCATCACGTGCGGAACAATCAGACCCACGAAACCGATCATGCCGGTCACGGAGACCACGGCGCCGACCAGCAGCGCGGCGGCCACAAAGACCGAGCGGCGGGCCCGGTGGACATCGACACCGAGATGGAGCGCTCCCTCTTCGCCGAGGGCGAGCAGATTGAGGGCGCGGGCCTGACCCAGAAGCCATGCGGCCCCGCCGCCCGCATACAGCCCGATGACGGCGACCAACCCGTAACTCTGCGTCGCCAGACTGCCCATCAACCAGAACAGCAGGCCCTGTGCCGCGTAGACGTCGGCAACCGAGTTGGCGAACATGATCAACGCGCCCGCGAAGGCGTTGTACACCACGCCGGCGAGCAGCAGCACGTAGGGTTGCAGACGCCCGTCGACAACGGCCAGCCGGTAGATGATCGCCACCGATACCAGCGCACCGGCGGCCGCCGCCAGCGGGACGACGGCGGTGGCGCCGTATACGCCGCGTCCGCCCAGGACGATCGCGGCCACGGCGCCCAGAGCCGCGCCGCCGGACACACCGATCAGGTGCGGCTCCGCCAGCGGGTTACGCAACAGGCCCTGCAAAGCCGCACCCGCGGTAGCCAGTGCCGCACCGACCACGGCCGCAAGCAAGACCCGCGGCACCCGCGTATCGAACAGGATGACCCGGTCCACGTTGTCGGCCGCCGGACCGAACAGCGCCCGCCCAACGTCGATGTGGACGCTGCCGATCGCCGACGCCCCCAGCAGAGTCGCCGCCAACAACGCCAGCAACATTACGTTGACGAGAACGAAGCGGCGCGGAGTGAGATGAGACATCGACCCGATACTTCCAAGTCCGGCGCCCCAAGTCCAAGCCTCGGCCACCGGCCCCGAAGGCACCCAACCGACCTAACCAACAGACCGCCTGACGCCGCTCGTCGATCGCGGGTGCCGCACCTCGGCTCGTTATCTCTGTGCGATAATCCACTCGCCCGCGCGACAGTACAGTACGTGAGTGCCCCCACGCGAAGCAGCGGTTTGTAGAGAACCACCTACCGCGTCTTCTTGATCTCCGCTTCTACTTCCTCGGCGCCTTTGGCATAGAACTCCGCTTCGTCGGGGGCCAACTCGCGCAGCAGCCGGAGGAACTCTCCCGCATGAACTCTTTCTTCATCGGCGATGTCTTTGAGAACCTCGATGGCGAGCCGGTTCTCGGTCGACTCCGCAAGTTGCATGTACATCTGAACCGCCTCGTACTCCGCGGCGATCATGAACCGAATGGCTCTGACGAGTTCCGCGTCTGTCAGCTTCCGGCCGTGCGCCAACCCCGAGAAAGACGATCCGAAATCCGGCATGGCTATCCTCCTTGTTCTTGTGCAGGCAACGCCGATAAGCCGAACCCTATATCAGTCCCGAGTCGACCTCCGAATCCC
This sequence comes from Candidatus Binatia bacterium, assembly GCA_023150935.1. Classification (NCBI taxonomy): domain Bacteria; phylum Candidatus Binatota; class Binatia (SeqCode); species Binatia bacterium. The sequence continues at coordinate 6,625 of JAKLJW010000078.1, forward strand.
CGGTTGCCGCCGTTCTGCCATTTTCGCCGGCAAGAGGTCGAGCCCCACCGGCACGCGCGGGCTTCCCCCTTTCCGGCCACGATCTTCCAGTCCTAACCTGGCGCGCCGCCGGCCCCCGCAAACCACGGAAATCGTCGCGCCGCGCGCAGACTTTCGGCGGTAGTAGTGCGTATAGTAATACAACAGCGCGGGCTACCACCCGCAACCCAAAGCGAACAACCAGCCCGTTCGCCCCGAGTAGGAGCCCTTCCCCCGGGCTCCGTATCGAGGGGCGC
>JAKLJW010000079.1 GCA_023150935.1 Candidatus Binatia bacterium
CCACTAGTCCGAATGGACGAGTCCTCGATGAGGGGATTGAGACGTGGAGCGTAGGCCGTCCTACGCTCCGCCGCTCTCAGTCCGAATGGACGATTCCTCGATGAGGGGATTGAGACTCAGACGACCGGTCCTAGCTACCCGGGAGGCCTTAGTCCGAATGGACGATTCCTCGATGAGGGGATTGAGACCGAGAGAGACTCCCGGTCCGGCGACGAAGGCGAATGTCCGAATGGACGATTCCTCGATGAGGGGATTGAGACGTCCGGGAACGCGCTCTCCATGTCCGTAAACGAAGTCCGAATGGACGATTCCTCGATGAGGGGATTGAGACGGCGGGTAAGCTCGATGTCCTCCCTGGAGGGCGTGGGGTCCGAATGGACGATTCCTCGATGAGGGGATTGAGACGCGAGCGCCAGAACTGCAACTCGTCTTCGGGCCATGGTCCGAATGGACGATTCCTCGATGAGGGGATTGAGACCCATGACCTGCCCTGGAGGGGGCCTGTCGGATATCGCAAGTCCGAATGGACGATTCCTCGATGAGGGGATTGAGACCTACCCTGAGGTTAACCGAACCGTTCGTCCGGTTAGTCCGAATGGACGATTCCTCGATGAGGGGATTGAGACTGTCCCAGGTATCGAGACGTCCCCCCCACCCTCAGGTCCGAATGGACGATTCCTCGATGAGGGGATTGAGACCTCAGGCAGCCTTCCGCCCCGGGAAAACATCCAGAGTCCGAATGGACGATTCCTCGATGAGGGGATTGAGACGCGTCTGGCGCGCCCTTCTGCTTGACCTTGCATACGGTCCGAATGGACGATTCCTCGATGAGGGGATTGAGACACCACGCCCTGACTCCCGCATTGTGAGACTGGCTGGTGGTCCAGCGGCGACCGCGGCGCTGTCGGCGACCCGCAAGCCGAGGGGATCGGCACAGAGCTCGAGAGTGAAGTTGACCCGCTTTCGTGGACGCCCGAGTATTCGGTAGAAAGGAGTTCACGATGGCAGGGCATCATCGACCAGATCCGGCGCGGTCGCTTGCGGCCCATGTGGCCCTCCGAAACAACCGGAGAACCGCCCCGCGCAAACTCGATCAGGTCAAGGGTGGGTCAATTCAGACAAGCGGCGGCGGGTCAATTCTGGCGAGCGTCGAAGCACGGCCCGCCTAACGCGGGGGTGTCGGGACCACGAAACGCTCGCAGCGAAGACCCGCAACCCTTCGATAGTGGCGCTCGCCCTTCGGCCCCACGAGCACGCCAAAGCCCAGATGGAGCGCCGTTGCCGCGATCGCGAGGTCGTTCGACGGGATCGTCGTTCCCGATCGGCTGAGCTCTGCGAACAGGTCGGCCCAGCGTTCGGCGATCTCGCGGGTGAAGTCCACGATGGGGAACCGTGACACCAGTGCCTCCACGCGTTCCTGTCGTGCCCGCGCCCGCGCAGCCCGATCGGCGAGCCGTACGCCGACGAGCAGCTCGGCGTACACGATCGCGGGGATGACTGCGGATTCCTCGGCGAGCGGGCCGAGCATGGGCTCCCAGCCGTCGGGTGCCCGTTCCAGCGCGACCAGTGCGCTCGTGTCGATGACTAATCCCACGGGTTTCGGGGCGAGCGATCCGCCGCGTTGACTCGTTCGAGATCGTCGGCGAAACCCGGATCGGGAGGCGCCGCGCTGCGCCAAGCCCGCAACCCTTCCACGAGGCTCGCGCTCGCTCGTGACGACAACGGCGCAAGGCGTGCTACCGCCTCGCCGTTGCGCTCGACGATGAAGACCTCGTTTCGATACCGAACCTTCCCGAGGACGTCGCCGAGCTTCCGGGCCAGGTCGGTTGCGCTGATCACATGTTCCATGAATTGCGTATAATACGTAATTCCTCACTCGAGGCAACCGGACTCGCGCGGCGCTGAGCACGGCAGGCACGGGCAGCGGTCTCCGCGAATGAGGGTTTCGGCATCCGCGCAAGCGGCAGGCCGCGTGACGGACAAATACCTTCACCAGGTAAAGTGCGGGGAGCCCGCAGGCTCCCCGTCGAAATCCCCCCGGCAATTTCCACCGGTCGGCCCGGCGGGGTGCGCGGGGCGGCGTCGGCGGAGCGGTCACGGCCATTCGGCGTTGCGGGTCGGCCTTGAACATCAACGTGCACTTCCACAGCCCGGTGGTGCAGGGGATCTTCGTGCAGAACGCGGACGGCACGCGACGCTTCGTGCCCGCTCCGGCGCCAACCGACCGGGAGGTCACGCGCCTACTGGGATCGATCCGCCGGCGCATCGTGCGGCTGGTCGCCCGCCATGGCATACCGAGCACCGAGGTCGACCCCGGCGACGAGCGGCTCTTCGACTGTCCGGTGTATGCCGAGATTCAGGGTGCCGCCGTGCTCGGTCGGTTCGCAACCGGGCCGCGCGCCGGGGCGGGGGTCGTCCGCGTCGGCCGCGACGCAGCGGTGCCGGTGGATACCGCGAGCGCCCCGCTGCACGTACAGATCGACGGTTTCGATCTGCACGCGCCGTGGCGGTGCCGGCGGGGGACCGAGGGCGGCTCGAACATCCGGCGCGCTATGTTTTGCGCCCGCCCGTGGCCCGGGAGGCCCTCGAATGGACGCCGGATGGCAAGGTGCTGCTCCGCCTCCGCCGCCTCTGGCGGGACGGGACCCGGGCGATCCGGTTCGAACCGAGCGAGTTGCTCGAGAAGCTGGCCGCCGTCATCCCGAGGCCCGGGGAACCCGGCGGGAGACTGAATGAAGGACTCGTCGCATGGCTCGGGGCAGCCGCCAGAACGGCGATCACGACGCCGACATGACTCGCTAACGCGCGGAGCATGGCAACCTCCGTATGACCGACGATGTAACGGCGCAATACGTCGCGCCGTTGGTTCATGCCAGGGCGCCGCGCACGTCGTGTCGACGGGCCTTTGGGGGTACGTCAGATTCGCGCGCGGGCCCTGACGGGCCCCGGTGAAGTGTCCCATCGGTCCGTGCGCGTGCATCTTACCCTTGATAGCTGGCAAGCTCATTCCATTTCTCCAAGAACAAATCGGCGGTGCTCCTCGCAACCGCCAAGGTCCTGCGTTGCTCCGCGGGGCAAAGGCCAAAGGAGAACTCGACTGCAAGCTCAGGAAGCCAGATTCCCATCTCGCCACCCCTGCCGGTAACACTGATGTGAGGTGGCCCCGCTGCGCTCCGGAGATCGTCGCGACCGACTTTTCCGACAGTCTCTTTCGCCGGGGGGGACGGCCTACGGGCATGCGGACAACTGTTAGCGCCGGATTGTGGAGGGAAATTGTCCGTTGACGGTGCTCTGTCCCCATAGTATGCGGGGGCCGCACAACCTATCGTAACACGAAGGGTTGGCGGGTAACGTCCGGGAAGGCGCATCGCGTGACAGAGGTCGTCGATGCCGGGTATCCGCCTGAGAATCGCGATCGCAGGCTCGAGTCGGAACCGACTTAGACCTGAAACCTGAAAGCGAAAATCTCGGAGGGCGGTCGGGTTTGCCGGTAGCGGGGCGGTGGGCGAGCGGCGGATGGGGAGGAGGTGACCTTGGACACGGTGGATTCGGCGGCGAGCGGGCTGGACGCCACGCGGCGCCGCTTCATGGCCATTGCGAGCGGCGCCATCTCGGCCTTGATCGCGAGCGTGCTCGGTATCCCGCTCGTCGGGTCGTTCGTGTCGCCCCTGTTCGAGCGGATCCGCAGCCGGTTCGAGAGCGCGGGAAAGGTGCCGCAGATCCCGGCGGGCTCCCCGGTTTCGGTCGGCTTTATCCACTCCGAGAACGACGCCTACCTGCACAAGACCGTGCAGGCCCACGCGTGGGCGGTAAGCCTGGCGCCCGGAGCGGTCACGGTCTACTCGCCAATCTGTCCGCACCTCGGCTGCCGGTACGACTGGGTGCCTGGCCAGGGCCACTTCGTCTGCCCCTGCCACGGCAGCGTCTTTGCGCTCGACGGCAAGGTCCTCGCCGGACCGGCGCCGCGCCCACTCGATACGTTGCCCACTCGGGTCGAAGACGGCGAACTCTTCATCGAATGGCAGCGCTTCGAGCCGGGCGTGCCCTACAAAAAGGTGATCTGATCGTGCCGGCCGCGATCCTCGACTGGATCGACAAGCGGTTCCCCTACCGAGCCATCCTGAGTCTGGGGCGCGACGAGGAGATCCCCGGGGGGGCAAGCTTCTTCTATGCGCTGGGCAGCGCGACGCTGTTCGCCTTTCTCGTTCAGGTCGTAACTGGGATCTGGCAGCTCTTCTATTATGTGCCCACGGTCGACCATGCGTACGACAGCTTGTCCTACCTGCGCACCGAGGTCGACTTCGGTTGGCTGATCCACGGACTGCACTACTGGGGCGCCAACCTGATGTCGGTGCTCGTTGGTCTGCACATCATTCGCGTCTTCACGTGGGGTGCCTACAAGAATCCGCGCCAGCTCACCTGGCTGACGGGCGTGTTCCTGTTCTTCCTCGTGGCCGGGCTCATCTACACGGGCTCCCCGCTTCCCTGGGACGAAGCGGGCTACTGGGTGGCGACCGTCGGCACCAGCATCCTGGGCACCGTGCCGCTGATCGGTTCGTTCCTCGCCGACGTAGTACGCGGGGGCGGGTCGCTCGGACCGATAACACTCTCCCGCTTCTTCACCCTGCACGCCGCGATCCTGCCCGCCGCGGTCGTCGTCCTGATCGGCCTCCACATGATCGCCTTCCGGCAGTTTGGCAGTGTCGGACCGTGGCAGGCCGAGAAACGCCGAACCACGGGGCCGTTTTGGCCCGACCAGATCTTCAAGGATCTGATTGTTTCAGCCCTTCTTCTCCTCCTCCTGGTGTTCCTCTCCGCCTACTGTCCGCCACCGATCACCGGCCCCGCCGATCCTACCGACACCAGCTACCGGCCGGTTCCCGAATGGAACTTCCTGTTTCTCTTCGAGGCGCTGAAATTCCTCCCCGGCAGGCTGGAGCCGCTCGGCACGGTCGGCATTCCGGGCCTCGCCGTGATCCTGCTCGTCGGCCTGCCCTTCTACGACCGCAACCCTGACCGCAACCCGGCACACCGGCCGGTGGCCATGGCTGCCATGGTCCTTGCCATCGTCGTGATCTCGACCCTCACCCTTGCCGCGCTGCGATCGAGCCAGTCGGTGGCCACGGTCGCGAGCAAGGCCCCCGAGGCGGCCGGAAAGCTGAGCGCGAGCGCGGTCGCCGGACAGAAGCTCTTCGATTCGATGGGTTGCACCGGATGCCACAAGGTGCAGGGCCAAGGCGGCACGATCGGCCCCGATCTCACGAACATCGCCACCGAGCGAACCCGGAGTTGGGTGGTGGCACAGATCGAAAATCCGAAGGTCCACTACCCGCAGGCAATCATGCCCGCCTATGCCTCGCTCGGGCCGGAAAAGACGGACCAGATCGTTGACTACCTCTTTAGCCTGACCAAAGGGACGAGCGCCGCCTCGACCGCCGCGACCGACCAGAGCAGCGGTAGCGCCGGCGCGCCGGCGGCAGGCCCGGGCCCGACGCCGTCTGC
>JAKLJW010000080.1 GCA_023150935.1 Candidatus Binatia bacterium
GCCTTCCGCGTCCACCCGGCGGGTTTTCCGAACCCCTTTGGGCTACTGGGTATTCTCCGCTTAGCGCCGGATCAGGGGGCTTCGCCGTGGCTTGCGGCGCGGCGGCGCGGGTGTTATCAGTGCCTACTTCCGAGCGAGGTCGAACCCATGAAAGAAGGCCTTCATCCAAAGTACGAAGCGTCGCGCATCATTTGCGCTTGCGGCAGTGTCATCGAGACGCGATCCACGCTCCCTGAGATTCACGTCGAAATCTGTTCGAGCTGCCACCCTTTCTTCACGGGGAAGCAGAAGCTCGTGGATACCGCCGGACGCGTCGAGCGCTTCAAGCGCAAGTACGGCATTCAGGAGTAGCTGCCGCACGGTGGCGCTCCGGTTCCGGGACGAAAAAAGGGCGCGGGAGCATGGCTCCCACGCCCTTTTTTTTGGCAGAATGACGCCATGTTGCAGAAGTTAGAAGACGTCGAGCGGCGCTACGTCGAGCTGGAAGGCGCACTTGCCGACCCGGCGGTGATCGCCAACCGCAAGGAGTATGCCCACGTCTCGAAGGAACGCGCCGGTCTCGAGGCAATCGTGCGCTGCTATCGCGAGTGGCGCCGCGTGGCCGCGGAGATCGACGGACACCGGGCGCTTCTCGACGAATCCGACCCCGAGATACGCGAGCTGGCCAAGGCCGAACTGCCGGCGCTGAAAGATCGCCAGGATGGACTCGAGGAGGAGTTGAAGGTCCTTCTGTTACCGCGCGACCCGAACGACGAACGCAACGTCATTCTCGAAATCCGCGCCGGCACCGGCGGCGAGGAGGCAAGCCTCTTTGCCGCGGCGCTGTTCCGGATGTACAGCCGTTACGCCGAAACCCGGGGTTGGCGCGTCGAGTCGATGAGCGCCAACCCCACCGGGCTCGGCGGCTTCAAGGAAGTGATCACACTCATCGAAGGGCAGGGGGCGTTCAGCAGACTCAAGTTCGAGGGTGGCGTTCACCGCGTGCAGCGCGTGCCGGTGACCGAAGCCTCCGGCCGGATTCACACGTCTACCGTGACCGTCGCCGTCCTGCCCGAAGCCGACGAAGTCGACGTCGAAATCGACGAAGCCAAGGATCTCCGCATCGACGTGTTTCGTTCGTCCGGTCCCGGCGGACAGAGCGTCAACACGACCGACTCCGCGGTGCGGGTCACCCACCTTCCGTCCGGGCTCGTCGTCGCCTGCCAGGACGAAAAGTCGCAGCACAAGAACAAGGCCAAAGCCCTGAAGATCCTCCGTGCGCGCCTTCTCGAACGCGCCCAGGCCGAACAGCATGCGGAAGTGGCCGAGAGCCGCCGCAATATGGTCGGCACGGGCGAACGCTCGGAGCGCATCCGGACCTACAACTTTCCCCAGGGTCGGGTCACGGACCATCGCATCAACCTGACTCTGTATTCGCTCGATCGTGTCATCGAGGGGGACATCGGCCCGTTGCTCGACGCGCTCATCACGCACCATCAGACGGAAGCCCTCAAGGCGGCGAGCTGATGGACACCATTCCCATGGCCGTCGAGAGGGGCCCGGCGTCGCCGGCAGTGGCGCCCGCGGTTACGGTGGCGGCATCGTTGCGCGCGGCCGCGAGCGAACTTGCCGCCGCCGGCATCGACACCGCCCGCCTCGATGCGGAGTTGCTCCTTGCGCACGCTTGCGGGTGGACGCGCACGGCGCTGTTTGCGCGGCTTGGCGACCCGGTGCCCGCGGCGGCACGGGTGCCGTTTGCGGCGATCGTGGCGCGGCGCTGCAGGCGCGAGCCGTTGCAGTATATCGTGGGCCGCGAGGGCTTCTGGTCCCTCGACCTCGTCGTTACGCCGGAGGTGCTCATCCCGCGACCCGAAACCGAGATGCTGATCGAGTTGACGCTCGCGTTCTGCGGGCGGCGCGGTTTGCAGCGCCCCGTGACCCTCTGCGATGTCGGGACCGGCAGCGGTTGTGTCGCGCTCGCGCTCGCCCGCGAGTTGCCGCAGGCTACCGTCTGGGCGCTCGACGTCTCGCGGGCGGCGCTGCGGGTGGCGCGGCTCAATGCCGAACGAGCCGGGATCGCGGACCGGGTGCGCTTTGCCTGCTGCGATCTGCTCGCGGCCGTACCGGGTTTGCGCGTCGATGCGCTGGTCGCCAACCCGCCGTACGTGCGCACGGCGGAACTGGCAACGGCCCAACCGGAGCTGGCATGGGAGCCGCGTCTGGCGCTCGACGGCGGCGAGTCCGGTCTGACGACGATCGAACGCTTGCTGCGGGCGGCGCAAACGCACGTGCAGCCCGGGGGGATGCTGGCGATCGAGATCGGCGCCGATCAGGGAGAGGCAGTGCGAACGCGGGCGCTTGCCGCGGGATGGACGGGTGCGAGGATCGTTGCCGACCGATCGGGTCGTCCGCGCGTGCTGGTGGCGGAGGTCTGACCGGTGGACGCGATCGTGATTCGCGGCGGAGCGCGTTTGGGGGGTGAAGTGCGCGTCGACGGCGCCAAGAACGCCGCGCTGCCCATCCTGCTCGCCGCCCTGTTGACGCGCGAACCCTGTACGTTTCGCAATGTACCCCGTGTGGTGGATGTCCGCACCACGCTGCGTCTGCTGGCCAACCTGGGTGCCGCGGTCGAGGAAGACGGCGACTCCGTCCGGGTTCACGCCGATCGCCTGGCGCGTCTGGAGGCGCAGTACGAGCTGGTGAAAACGATGCGGGCCTCGTTCCTTGCCCTGGGCCCGCTGCTCGCCCGCTTCGGGCGCTCGCGGGTGTCGACGCCCGGCGGTTGTGCGATCGGCACGCGCCCGGTAGACCTGCACATCGACGGTCTGCAGAGGCTCGGAGCGCGCATCCGGCTGCAGCACGGCTACGTCGAAGCGGAGACGGATCGTTTGCGCGGCGCGCAGATCTCGCTGGCGATGCCTTCGGTCGGCGCGACTGAGCACCTCATGATGGTTGCGGCTCTGGCCGAGGGTACAACGATTATCGAGAACGCCGCTCGGGAGCCCGAGATCGTCGATCTTGCCGCGGCGTTGACCGCAATGGGAGCGCGGATTCGCGGCGCCGGCGAGCCGGCGATCACGATCGACGGGGTCGCCGAACTGCACGGTGCCGATTTCACAATCATTCCCGATCGCATCGAGGCGGGTACCTTCATGATGGCGGCGGCGGTCACCGGCGGGGACGTCTACGTGCGCGGTGCGAGGGCCGAGCACCTGCAAGCGCCGGTGCTGAAGCTCCGCGAAGCCGGCGTCGAGGTGTGCGAGGACGCCGAAGGCGTTCGGGTCACCGGCAATGGCCGTCTGCGCAGCGTCGATGTTAAGACCATGCCGTTCCCGGGATTCCCGACGGATCTGCAGGCGCAGTTGATGGCGGCGATGACGCTCGCCGACGGGCGCAGCGTGATCTCGGAAACGATTTTCGAGAACCGTTTCATGCACGTGCAGGAGCTGAACCGCATGGGGGCCGATATCAAGATCGAGGGCCACAATGCCATCGTCCGAGGCGTGACGGCGCTCAGCGGTGCGCCCGTAATGGCCACGGATCTGCGGGCCAGCGTCTGCCTCGTGCTGGCCGCCCTTGCCGCCCAGGGGACGACGGAGATCGCCCGCGTGTATCACCTCGATCGGGGGTACGTGGGCATAGAGGAAAAGCTGTCGGCCTTGGGTGCCGACATAAAGCGCGTGAAAGGACGGCGCTAAGGCATGTTGGTGCAAGTGCTCAGAACCGACGACGCGAGCTTCGCCCGGCGCTTCGCGGCCATTCGCGACCGCGGTACGGGAGGTGGGGCGGCCGTCGAGGCCGCGGCTGCACGCATCGTCGGTGCTGTCCGCCGACGCGGCGATCGGGCGCTGATCGAGCTGACGCGGCGTTTCGACGGGGTTACGTTGACCCCCGCGACGCTGCGCGTCGACGCCGCCGAGCTGCGCGCTGCGGTTGCAGCTCTGCCGCCTGCGGCTGTGCGAGCGCTGCGGCTGGCGGCCCGGCGCATCGCGGCTTTCCACCGCCGGCAGCGTACGCCGTCGTGGTCGTACGTCGATCCCGTAGGACTGCGGCTCGGGCAGCAGATCACGCCGCTGGCGCGGGTCGGGCTGTACGTGCCGGGCGGGCATGCGGCCTATCCGTCGTCGGTGCTGATGAACGCCATTCCCGCACGCGTCGCCGGCGTCGGCGAGATCGTCATGGTGTCGCCGGCGGGCGCGCGCGGCTTCAACCCTGCCGTACTGGCCGCCGCGGCGATCGCCGGTGTCGATGCCGTGTACCGCATCGGCGGAGCGCAGGCGGTGGCGGCGCTGGCGTACGGAACGGCGACCGTGCCGCGCGTCGACAAGATCGTCGGACCCGGCAACGCTTACGTGCAGGCGGCGAAGAAACTCGTGTACGGCGCCGTCGACATCGACAGCGTCGCCGGGCCCAGTGAAGTGCTGGTCATTGCGGACGAGACGGCGCCGCCCTCGTACGTGGCCGCTGACCTGCTGGCACAGGCAGAGCACGGCAGCGGCGACGAGTGCGCCGTACTGCTCACGCCTTCGGCGCGGCTGGCGGATCGGGTGCGAGAGGAGATCGCCGCGCAGCTTGCCGCACTGCCGCGGCGGCGCGCGATTGCGGGCGTTCTCAGGCGGCGCGGGGCGCTGATCGTCGTCCGCGATCTCGAAGAGGCGGCGCGTCTTGCCGACGAGGTGGCCCCGGAACACCTCGAGCTGATCGTGGCGAACGCGCAACGTTGGGTGCGGCGGCTGCGGAACGCCGGCGCGGTGTTCGTGGGTGCGTACGCACCGGCCCCCCTTGGCGATTACCTTGCGGGTCCCAACCACGTGCTGCCCACGGGCGGTACGGCACGGTTCTTTTCGCCGCTCGGGGTGTACGATTTCGTCAAACGCACGAGCGTGGTAACGGCGACGCGTGCGGGGCTGCGGCGTTTGGCGCCGTCGGTGGTAAGGTTGGCCGAGTTGGAAGGCTACGATGCGCATGCCGCGGCGGTGCGGCGGCGCTTCGCGGATGCGGGCTGAGCGACGATTTCCGCGTTTGCGCGCACGGTGCGAAGAAATCTTCAGGCCATGGAGCGGCAGTGCCTTCCCGTTCGTCCCGAGTAGCGCCTTCTTCTGG
>JAKLJW010000081.1 GCA_023150935.1 Candidatus Binatia bacterium
CGCGCCCCTCGATACGGACCCTGAACAAACGGGTCCTACTCGGGGCGAACGGGCTGGTTGTTCGCTTTGGGTCGCGGGCGGCAGCCCGCGCTGTTCTGCGATCCTGGTTTACTATTCTGCAAGAAGCCACCAGCGGGCCCATGGGTACAGGTTACGGCTCCAGCATCTCCAATTGCCGCAATCCGTAGCGCACCGAGCCGACGAACACCGCCACCACCAGCGCGGCAGCCAGGCCCAGCGACCCCACGATACTCGCCCATTCCCACCCCGCCAACGGCTCCTCGCGCAGTCGGCCCATGAACACGGCGTACACAGGCCACGCCTCCAGCACGACGACCAGCCCGATGAACGACATGCACAGAATCATGTACGTCAGCCCGCCAACCCCAGCCGCCACCTTCGCCGCATTGTCGGCGTCGAACTTCGGGTACGCTGCCCCCACCGCCAGTCCGAGCGCGACAATGCCGAACGTCATCCCCGCCAGCGTCACCGTCGACAACCACACCATCAACGGTATCACCCGCAAGTAGTAGTTGGTCGCCGCCACCAGCACCTCCCCGAGCACCAGCAACGGCACCAGCGCCACCCAGAACTTGCTCCACCACAACCGCCGCAACGGCAACGGCGCGCTGCGCGCAATCCAGAACGACCGCCCCTCCAGGCTGATCGACGGCAACACGAACCGCACCGCCACCGCGGCAATCACAAACGCCGCCAGGGCAAGATTCAGAAAGGCGATAACGTTCTTGAAGTAAAAGGTCACCACCGCCCCGCTCGGCAACGGCAGGACGCTGAAGTTGTAAACGTACACGACCACCAGCGCGAGCAAGAGAATGAGCTGCGACCACTGACCGGTGTCGCGAAAGAAGGTCTTGACCTCCTTGACGACCAGCAACCTCGTCTGCGCCGCGAACGGCAGCGTCAGCAGACCCAATGCCCGTTCCCACCCGGCACGCCGCGTGAAACCGACCCGCCGCCCCTCCTGAGCCTTGCTCAGACCGGGCAGAAACAGACGGCGCAGCGCCGCCTCGCACAGCACGACGAACGCCGCCGCCGTACTCGCCAGGAGAAGGAAATGAAACCCCGGGCTACCCTCCCGCCCGGTCAACACCGGGTGCAGGATCTCCGCCACCCAGGTGCTGGGCAACAACGGCGACGACGGCGTTTGCATCGCCGCCAGGAACTGTACGAAATCCGCGAACGCCTCCGGATTCACCAACCGCTCGGGCTGCAGCATCCGCAACAGCAGGTAGACGACCGCAATTGCCACCACCGACAACAGTACCAGCACATCCCGTGTCCGCCGCGCCGGGAAGACGTTGACGAGCACCGCCGTGCACGTCACCCCCACGGCCGCCGGTATGATCAGAAAGGGCGGCAGCACGGCAGCCGCCAGCAGATAGAACGCCGGCCCCGCACCGTGCGCAATGCCGTAGGCGAGAAATGCCGGCACCGCGAACATCACCACCATCCACGACGACTCGATGATCGTGTCGCCGAAGCGCCCGGCAAACAACAACGCTCCCGACACCGGCGCCGCCACCAGCCGCTCCAGATCTCGCGACAGGAAGAAAGTCGATAGCGCGGTCACGATGTTCGAAAACAGCAGAATCGAAAAAAAGGTCAGTAACACCATCCCGAGGAGTCTATAGGTAAGGATCGGACCGAACTCCGGAACGCTCAGGAAGTACCGCAGCGCGCGGTAGAAGAAGACAAACACGCCCACCCAGAACGCCGCCCCCAGCATTCCGAGCAAACCGACCAGCAGCCGCCCACGCCGGTCCAGCCGCCGCAGCCGATTGCGCGCCGCACGAAACCGCGGCGACAGCAGCAGCCCAAACTTACCGGCGGCACCGGCGGCCAGGACCGCTGCGCGCTGCGCGCTCCCCGTTTCCTGCTCCATAAAGCCTGCCGCGCCCGCACCTTCCTCAGGCGTTCAGCGCGGCAAGGCGGTCGGCAACGTCCTCGCCGCCCGTCAACCGCAGGAATATCGCCTCCAATCGTGCGTCGGCGTGGCTGCCGGCGAGCCGGCGCAACTCTTCGACGGTACCCACGGCTATCAGGCGGCCCTGGTTGACGATGCCGATCCGGTCGCAGGTTTCCTCCGCGACCCCGAGGCTGTGCGTCGACATGAACACCGTGACACCCTCGCGCGCCAGCTCGGCAAACGTGCGCTGCAGCAACCGCGCCCCTCGCGGATCGAGTCCGACCATCGGCTCGTCGACAATCAGCAACCGCGGCGCGTGCACCAGCGCCGCCGCCATCACCAGCCGTTGCTTCATTCCGTGCGAGTAGCTCTCGACCAGCTCGTCGGCCCACCCGAGCAGGTCGAACATCTCCAGCAACTCCCCGCGCCGGCTCGCGATCGACGCCGCCTCGACGCCGTAAAGCCCGGCGACGAAGTCCAGAAACTCGGCTCCCGTCAGCTTTTCGTAGACGTGCGGCCGATCGGGCACGAAGCCGCAGAGCTGCTTCGCCGCCACGGGATCGACCGCAAGATCGTAGCCGCCCAGCCGCACGGCACCGCGGGTCGGCCGCAGCAGACCCATCATCATGCGAATCGTCGTCGTCTTCCCGGCGCCGTTCGGCCCGAGGAACCCGAACACCTCCCCCGGCGCCACCGTCAGGTTAAGATCGTCGACCGCCACCGTTCGGCCGTAACACTTCGTCAGTCCCACGAGCTCGATCATGCACTTGAATCCTGTCGCGCGTTCCGGGCCGTTGCAAGTAACACCGGCCTCAACCTCCCCAAACGAAACCTGTACATACCGACAACAAACGCGACGTTCGTTTCACAGATGAACGCCGATACAGCCGAAGGGATCAGTCTACCGGAGTCGCACGCCGCATGGCACCTGCGACGTGTCAACTCGGCGGCGCCAGGAGCGTCACGATGGTGCACCGTCCGACCGCAAGCTCGCCATACCGGGCGACCGGGCGGCACCGCGCCTTCGGCATGATACCTGCTGCGGAGACTGACCGGGAGCGTCCCCGCAGTGCATAGGGATGACCGTAACGTATGCCGTGGCCGCACGATCCGTACTCTTTGCCCCTGTTAGCGACCGCGGCAATCTCGGCCACCGTAGGTGTGTTCGTCTGGCAACGGCGGCCGGCCAACGGCGCCGGCACGCTGGCCGTGCTGATGGCCGCCGTGACGACCTGGTCGCTGGCGTATGCGATGGAAATCGCCAGCCCCACGCTCGCGGGAAAGCTGTTCTGGGCGAGATGGCAGTATCCGGGCATCGTCGTCATTCCGGTGGCGTGGTTGGCCTTTGCCGTTCAGTTCGCCGGCCACGGGGCCTGGTTGTCCTGGCCGGTGCTGGCCGTGCTGCTGATCGAACCCGTGGCCATGCTCGTGGCGGTTTACGCGGGCGACGTACCCGGCCCGATCTACCGCGCCGCCAGGCTGGTCGAGGCCGCAGGCTTCAGCGTGCTCCAGAGCAGCAAAGGGCCGGCTTTCTGGGCCAACGCGATTTTCGCCTACGTACTGCTGTTCCTCGGCACGGCGGCGTTTGTACCCATGCTGCTCAAGGCCCGCAGCATCTACCGCGGCCAGGCCGTCGTCCTGACAATCGCCGCGGCAATGCCGTGGATTGCGAACTTCCTGCACCTCAGCGGGGTCAGCCCGACCATCGACCCGACGCCGTTCGCGTTCACCATCACCGGCGGCGCGATGGCGTGGGCCATCGTCCATTTCCAGCTCCTCGATCTGGCGCCGGTGGCTCGCGACACGGTCATCGAAGGCATGCAAGACGGCATACTCGTCCTCGACGCGCGCCAGCGCATCGTCGACGCCAATCCCGCCGCGTGAGTTCTCCGGGCGAACCGACGAACCGCAATGAAATCGGTCCCGACACCGTCCGGGCTGAGGAAGTCTCAGCGCAGCCGAGACCGTCTCGAAGCCCACGCGAGAGTGTTTCAGCGCGAGCGATGCACGCACCCGCACTGGCCGGACCTCCATCATCGGCATCGCCATTCCTTAGTGAGCGCTGCTTTCTCGGCAGCGACCTCGTCCGCTGCGGCGCACGTGCTCAGGCGAGCGCACCAGCCCAGCCGCTCAGACGCTGCCGGAAGCTACCGAGAATCTCCGACGACGACTCGCGTACGAGATCGACCAGTTTGCCTCGCTCGGTTGCGCGGCCACCATCGAGCAACACCCCCATCGTGCAGAGCTCGGTCGCTTCGAAGGGGTCGTGGGTGACGAGCACGATGGTGAACGTGTGCTCACCGGCAAGCGCCGCAATCTCGGGCAAGAGCTTCGCCTTGATCACCGGGTCCAAGCCGGCAAACGGTTCATCGAGAAACAGAAACGCCGGCCGAACGGCGAGGGACCTGGCCAGGGCGATGCGCTGTTGCTGCCCGCCCGAGAGTGTGCCGGGCTTGCGGTCTGCGAGATCGGGAATTCCACAAAGCGCCAGGGCGTCGGTGGCGCGGGCCGCGCGCTCCGCCTTCGAACACTCCGTGCCTCCCAGTCCGAGCAGGACGTTCTCCAACACGGATAGGTTTGACCACAGCGCCAGGTCCTGAAACACCATGGCGATGCCCCGCCGGTGCGGCGGCAGAACAATGCGCTGGGTATCGGAGACCACCTCTCCATCCAGGAGGACCTGGCCGCTCGAGGGGGCATCGAGGCCCGCGACCATTCGCAGTAGCGTCGACTTACCGCACCCTGATGAACCGACAATGGCAGTGTGGTCCCCCGGCTCGACTCGCAGCGAGACGTCGTCCAACGCGAGCCGTGCATTGTAGTGCTTCGAAAGCCCTCGCAGCTCGAGATCCGCGCGTTTCATGCTTCAGTTGCTCCGCTCAACACCCAAAGACACCCCAGCACCGCGGCAGCGCCGGCTATGTAGACGAGGCAGAGCGCCGACACCAGCATCTCCGGTGCGTTTGCCATGACCGTGAAGATCGTCAGCGGCAGGGAGGACTCGCCGGGCGGATGCACGAGCAAGACCGTTGCGATGTCGGCGGATGCAAGCAGGGCGACGAG
>JAKLJW010000082.1 GCA_023150935.1 Candidatus Binatia bacterium
GAAGACATCGGCTACTCAGGGCGATCGGGCTGTCGAGACGGCGCTACTCGGCACGAACGGAAACCGTCCGCATCGGGGGAGGACAACCCGTTCGTCCCGAGTAGGCCCCGTTTTTTCAGGGGCCGTATCGAGGGGCGACGTGAGGCTCGCCCGTGAGCGCGTTTGATCGCCTGCACCCAGCGCTCCAGCACCACATCGTCAACAGCCTCGGCTGGGGCTCGCTGCGACCGCTGCAGGAGCAGGCGATCGGGCCCTTGCTGGCGGGTGAGCATGCGCTGCTGATCGCCCCCACGGCCGGGGGCAAGACGGAGGCTGCCTTCTTCCCGCTGCTGTCGCGCATGTTGAGCGATGACTGGCGCGGCCTGACCTTGCTGTACGTCTGCCCGCTGCGCGCGTTGTTGAACAACCTTTTCGTGCGGCTCGAGCGCTACTGCGGGTTCGTCGGCCGGCGCGTCGATCTGTGGCATGGCGACGTACTCGCGGCAGCGCGGTCACGGATCGTCAGCGATCCGCCCGACTGCCTGCTGATTACGCCCGAGTCGATCGAGGTCATCCTGATCTCGCGGCGCCGGGAGACGGAGCGGTTGTTCAAGAACGTACGTGCAGTGGTAGTTGACGAGATCCACGCCTTTGCGGGCGACGATCGCGGTTGGCACCTGCTTTCCGTGCTGGAACGGGTGACACGGTTCACCGGGCGCGAACTCCAAAGGGTGGGACTGTCGGCGACGGTGGGCGAGCCGGAGAGCCTGCTCGGCTGGCTGGCGGGGGCCCATGCGGGTCCGCGGCGGGTGATCGCGCCGCCGGCGGAAGGCGTGGCGACGGCCGACGTGACGCTCGACTACGTCGGCGACATCGACAACGCGGCGACGGTCATCTCGCGTCTCCATCGTGGCGAGAAGCGCATCGTGTTCTGCGACAGTCGCAGTCGGGTGGAAGAGCTTGCGGCGAGCCTGCGACGGCGCGAGGTGGAGACGTACGTGTCGCACAGTTCGCTCGGCCGGGACGAGCGTCGGCGGGCGGAGATGGCGTTCGCGCAGGGGAGCGACTGCGTCATCGCGTCGACGAGCACACTGGAGCTGGGTGTGGACGTTGGGGACCTCGACCGGGTGATTCAGATCGACGCGCCGAACTCGGTGGCATCGTTTCTCCAGCGCCTCGGGCGGACGGGGCGGCGCGCAGGCCAGCGCCGCAACTGCCTGTTCCTGACGACCCGCGACACGGCCGTGTTGATGGCGGCGGGCATCCTGCGCCTGTGGGCGGACGGCTACGTCGAGCCGGTGCTACCGCCGGCCAGCCCGTTTCACATCCTGGCGCAGCAGGTGATGGCGCTGGCGTTGCAGGAGGGTGGGATCGGGACGGCGAGTTGGTGGGGGTGGATCCAGAAGATGCCGGGATTCGCGGCGATGGCGGGCGACGACGTTGTGGCGATCGTCCGGTTCATGGTCGAGCACGCGATCCTGTTCGACGACAGCGGCATCCTGTGGTTGGGGCGGGAAGGAGAGAGCACGTTCGGGCGGAAGAACTTCATGGAGTTGTTCTCGGTGTTCACGAGCGAGCCGCTGGTGGCGGTGCGGCATGGGCGGACGCATCTCGGGGAGGTCGACGCGACGACGTTTGCGATGCGCCATCAGGAAGTGCCGGTGCTGTTACTGGCGGGGCGAAGTTGGGCGGTGACGCAGATCGACTGGCAGGACCGGATCGCATACGTGGAGCCGGCGGAGGACGAAGGCAAGTCGCGCTGGTTGGGGAGCGGGCAGCCGATGAGTTACGCGCTTTGTCAGGCGATCAAGCGGGTGCTCGTTGGTGAGGCGCCGGCGGGCAAGTTGTCGCAACGGGCCACCGCAAAGCTGGAGGAACTTCGGGACGAACACGCCTGGCTGGAACGTGAAGGCACGGTCGTCGTGCGAACGCCCCTGGCCCTGAACTGGTGGACCTTCGGCGGCCTCTGCGCCAACGCCGCCATCGCCGCGGCCCTCCGCGACCAGGGTTTGGCGGTGGGTCGTCCGGACAACTTCCGCATCCAGCTCGACCCGGACATTGATTCCCGAGCCGTCGAGGCGGCGATTGATCAGATGCGCACGTTCGACCTCACGACCATGCAAACCCCCATCGAGGAGAAGACGATCGAAGACCTGAAGTTCTCGGTATGCCTCCCCGACCACCTCGCGAAGGGGCTGTTGCGGGAGCGGCTAACTGATCGGCCGGGGATCCGCGGGGTGTTGAGTCAGCCGCTTCGGTTTGTCGGATGAGAACTTGCCGCAAGACCGGTCAGGAGGAAGCGGCCGGACCGCGCTACGATCCGCGATGAGTGGATCAGCCACGTGGTGCAGCACTCCGAGAAGACCGAGGTTCAATCGGACGGACGAGTACGCAAATGGGCGCGGATCGCCGAGACGGGCAAGTTCCTGCGTGTCATTCTGTTGGAGGACGGTGAGACCGTTCACAACGCCTTCTTCGACAGATCGTTCAAGGAGAGCGGCAAATGAGAGTCAAGTACTTCCCCGACACGGACACGGCCCTCATGGAGTTCACCGACAACGAGGTCGCCGAGACCAGGGAGATCACCGAGAACATCTACGTCGATCTCGACCACCGCGGGAACCTCGTGAGCATGACGATTGAGCATGCGCGCACGAACGCTCGCCTGCATGAGTTCTCGTATCAGGAAGTCGCGGGCCGAACTTAACTGCAAGACTGAAATGGCGGCTTCGACGCGGAAATCCTGCCCTCGATCCGCCGTGGCGTGAATGAGTCCGGGGAGCCGGGACGGCTCCCCACTCCGACCGGTCGCGCCGGACGGGTAGGTGAGCTAAGAGGCTCGGGCATGGCTGCGGGTGGACGCCGTCCTCGGGACCAGATCGTCGGTAAGCTGCGCGCCGCGGATCCGTTCGAGCTGATTCGCTGGCTGGCGCGCTCGCAGCCCGACCCGCGCAAGGCCCTCGCCGAGCTGGTGCAGAACGCCATCGACGCGCAGGCCCGGTCGATTCGCATTACCCGGCTGCGCGAACGCGGTGTCACTGGCCTGCGCATCGTCGACGACGGCGACGGCGTCATTCCCGACCTCGACCGCGAAGGCGCGCTCACGTACATCGCCACCCACGTCGGCCACTCCCGCAAGCGCAACCTTACCCCCGAACAACGCCGCGAGTTGATGCTGCAAGGCAAGTACGGCATCGGCCTGCTCGGCTTCTGGGCGATCGGGCAGGCGCTCGAAATGCGCACTCACGTCCCCGGCCAGCCTGCCCACGTGCTGCGCCTGTTCGAGGACTCGCCGCGCTACGAGATCGAACGCCTGCGCTCCCGCCTGCCGCTCGACGAACGCGCCACCGAAATCGTCGTCCGCGATCTGCACCGGCCGGCATTCCTCAGCCTCACCGCCCGGCGCATGGCCGATTACCTCGCCGCCGAGCTGCGCGGACAACTGCTGGCGCGCGACCTGCGCATTACCGTTCACGACCGCATCGCGCGTGGCCGCGCTCCCAAGACGATCGAGGTCAAGCCGGCACGTTTCAACGGCGATCGCCTGGATATTCCGCTGGAGGTGCCCGTCCCGGGCCATAGTCCGTTGCGCGCCGAACTCTACCTGCTGCCGCCCGGGACTCCGGAACCGGGTCATGTCGCGGTCTCGTGCGCCGGGACAACCGTATACGACAGCGTCTGCGAACTCGGCGTGGCGGACTTCGCCCACGCACCGTGGAGCGATCCGCGTCTTTCGGGCCTGATCGAGTTTCCCGACTTCCAGGTGGCGCCGGGCAGCCGCCGCGGCGTTGTGCCTGACCAGGCGGCGCAAGCGTTTGCCACCGCCCTGCGCGGGATCGAGCCGCGGCTGCGCGCCGAGTTGGCCACGCTCGAAGCCCGCGCAGCCGCGGCGATCGGGGCGGATCTCCTGAAACAACTGGAACGCGCCTTCCGCGACGTGCCACGGCTCGCTCCGGAGTACGACTTCTTTGCGGTTCGCGCTCCGGCAACCCGGGGGTTCGCCGGCGACCCGGCGGCGGCGGAGGAGGGTGCCGGGGACTCTGCGCAATCGACGAACGGTGCCGGTGCGGTGGACGGGATCGCGATTCCCGAGGATGGCGGCGATGCGATCGCGGAGAGCGAGCCGCCGTCGCTGCTGCCGCCGGGAGCGCTCGCGATCGTGCACGTGGTTCCCGCGGCGACGCGGGTCGAGCGGCTCGGTGTGCGTCGTCTGCGTGCCGACGCGCGGGATGCCAGCGGCACCCGCATTCGCCGCGCGCTCGATATCCGCTGGGAGGTCAGTTCCGGTCTGGGGCGGGTCGACCCCGTCGATGGCGCGGTGACGACGTTCACGGCCGGACCGGATACCGGGCGTGTGACCGTGAAGGTCACGGCCGCCGAAGGCGACACGGTGGCGGAGGGCGAGGGCCGGATCGACATCACCGAGCTGGGGGAGTCGCCCTCGGGGCCGCGGGCTGGGATTCCCGAGCCGCGGTTCGTCGAAGATCCGGCGGGGTCGTGGCGGTCGCGCATGCTGACCGGTTGCTGGGAGGTGAACAGCGGCCACGCCGACTTCCGCACGGCGGCCGAGACGGCGCGTCGCAAGTTGCGTTACCTGGCCGCGCTTCTGGCCAAGGAAGTGGTGCTGCACTCGTTTCCCGCGCCGCAACTGGCGCCGGTGCTCGAACGCCTCGTCGAGGTGCTCACCATCACCGAGCGCCGTCTCGAGCGGGGATGAGATGAACCTGCGGTTCACTCTCGATCGGCGGCAACGCCCTCGGTCAGCCGCAATGCCAGTCAGTTAAGGGATCCAGGCCCCAGTGGGCGTCCCCTTCATTTGGCCTGGCGCGGGCTACCGCCTGCAACCCAATGCCCGCAACTACCCGTTCGCCCCGAGTAGGACCCGTTTGTTCAGGGGCCGTATCGAGGGGCGACGCCCCATCCGGACGGTTGATCGACTCCCGCGTGCCTCGATACGCGCCTGAACCCTTCGATACGCCGATTGAGAAGACATCGGCTACTCAGGGCGAT
>JAKLJW010000083.1 GCA_023150935.1 Candidatus Binatia bacterium
AAGCGGTGCGGGGCGTGGCGATCGTGACACGGGACTGAACTGCGGGAGGATGTGGATCCCCTCACCTGACCTCTCCCTGCGGGAGAGGGACCTGACTCCGCGGCGGGGTGCTGTTGCGTGGTGCTTCGGGTGGATGCCCTCACCTGACCTCTCCCTGCGGGAGAGGGACCTGACTCCGCGGCGGGGTGGTGTTGCCGTGGTGCTTCACGGGTCGTTTCACGCGGGTCGGACCACGACAACCCGCGGTAATCCCTGGCATTCGGTCACCGGAGCGGGCCGATTGCGCGTCCATGGCTTCGTTTTCGACGGCAAAACCGGCGCAATACGCTCCCGCGTCATCGCGCTGGACAGCCGCGTTCTCGATCGCGTCGATCGCGCGAATCGGGAGTTTTTCCGTCGAAGGCATAGGCCATGCCTTCTGAGATTGTAGCTGGGGCAGGGGCTGGGGCAGGGGCCACCACCCGTCAGCGGGCAGCGCCGGTCACCGGCTGGCGCTGCCCGTGGGTTCCGTCTCGGAGTGACAGCAGCGCCTCGACCGCCCGGGCCTGGCGGTCCGCGGGCATGGGGCGTTTGCCGTGTCGGACGCGGGTCAGCAGTCGGGCGACGTCGACGACATCGGACTCTTCCACGTTGCTGGTAACGGTGACTTCGGCGCGCGGGTAACTCACGACCGGTTCCACCCACCAGCGTTCCCCCGTGGCGGTTTCCAGGCGCCGGCTGATATCCAGCGCGTTACGTCGGGCCTGCCGCCGCGGGTCCCATGGGTGCGGCGGTGCGCCATCTATGGACAAGGACCGACCGCACACCTCGATGCTCCGGCAGGCCGACTTCGTTTCGATGGCCCAGACGCCGGTTGGACCGACGACGACATGGTCGACGTTGAAGCCGGTGAACGGAACGTCGTTGAAGACCGTGTACTCAGGCGCGAGGCGGGCAAGTTGGATGGCGGTCTCGAACTCTCCATCGGCGCCGTCCTGCGCCCAACGCCGCTCTCGCGCCAAAGTGGCAACGATCGGAACGGCGATGACCAGCGCGCCGGCGCCGATGATCGGGTGGTAGCTGGCGCCGGCCAGTGCGGCGACGATCAATCCGTACAGGAAGACCTGGAGCCGGCGCGAGCGTGACGCAACGCGGAGATCCAGCCACTCGTTTCGGCGTCCGTACACGCGTGCCATGGAGACGGCAAGAGCAAGGGAAGTGCCGACTCGCACCGCGTCGTGCCCGCTTCCTCGATCGGTTTGCGTCGCACGATGCGTTGGCGCGAGCTGTCGAAACGTGGCCTCGACCGCCGAAAGCTCGACGGTCACAAACGGGGGCTGATCGGCGGCCCCCCCGGTGAGGGTGCGGTTAGGGGATGCACGGGGGGCGAAACCGGCGGACGGGTTGCACGCCCAGAAGGTCATCGTGCGTCCCCGGCCACGACGTGCTCTACACCGGTCACGGTGTCTCGCGGCGTGACGGCGCTCGCCGGATGCGGCGTCCAGCGCCAGCGTTCGGTGCTTGCCGGCTCCATTCGGGCGGCGAAATCGTCGCGCGAAGGGTCAATCGGGACCTTCTCAGACGCGAATCTCGAAGGGGAATCAGCCAGGTAGGCTGGTCAGACCACCGTTCCACAGGAGGATCACGAACGGACAGTTCAACTGAGGTTTTCGAACTCGGCCCACGTCCCGTCGGCAAAGTGACCACCGTCAGGGGCGTCCGTTTACCCGACGAGAGTTGTCCTCGACGACGCCACGGCCCCACGCGGGTATTGATCCCTGTCTCGCGTCGCGGCAAGTAGAGCCCGATGGGCGACCCTCGTATCTGGACGGCCCGCAACTGTGCCGTTTCGCTTGGTTCCGTTGCTTCCCACACGCGATAATGATCAGTATGCAAGACCAGATAGTGGATCGCCGACCTCGCCCGGCGGTCCCCGTAAACGAGGGACAGGACCAGCTCGGCTTCCTCCCGTACGACCAAGAGACCTCGTTCTCGGGTGGCCGGATCGCCCTGCTCTCGAACTACGCCGACGCCAAGTCGTGGATTGACGAGTACACGCACCCGGACAGGATCGTCCATCCGCCGCTGGCGCAGGTGGTGGAACTCGATTTGGTTACCCACGAGCCGGTCGGTATTTACCCGAGGACCAAGAGGCCCACCCAACTCTTCCGCCTCCCGGCGTCTCACAGTCTCGAACTGGATACCAAGAGATCTAGAGCCGCACGGCGCTCCCGTGATGGCCGGTTCATCATCAACCTGCTCGGCTACTGCTTCGGAACGCGCCTGCAGTTCCACGACCTGTGGTTCGACGCCGCCGTGCCGATAGGGAAGGCTAGCCTCAACATCGCGCCCCGCGTGCTTAGCGATTTCATCTCGCACGTTTACGACGTGTGGCGCAGCTGGACGGAATGTGCGCAGCGGCTGGCGAGCAATCTCCTCTACATGCATTGCCGGGCTCCCGCCTACCCGTGGTACTGGGAGCAGTTCGTCTTCGAGTACATGGTGACGGACGCCTGTTACCGCCTCGCCGTCGAGACCGCAACAGACGAAACACGGTTGCGGAACGGCGACAAGGACCTGCTCCACAAAGACCGCATCTCCGCCCTCTGCGAGGTGTTCGGTCTTCGTAATGCTTAGCGTTTCACGCGGGTCGGACCACGACAACCCGCGGTAATCCCTGGCGTTCGGTCACCGGAGCGGGCCGATTTCGCGTCCAAGGCTTCGTTTTCGACGGCAAAACCGGCGCGATACGCTCCCGCGTCCTCGCGCTGGACAGTCGCGTTCTCGATCGCGTCGATCGCACGAAGATGTCCGCGGCGTCCCACCTCGCGCTGCATACGGGTGATGCGCTCGCGACCTCCCGCCGGCAGGCTCTCGGTGCCGTGCGCCGGCCGCCTCGAGCGGCAGCTGCGGAATCTCTCGAAGGAGTGCCCATGACCTGGCGGTCGTCTCAAGACGATGAAAATGTGGTGCCCTCTGCGGGGTCGGGGTCGGAATCGCTATCGGGATCGAGGCCTTCGAATCGATACCGATTCCGATACCGATGGCTGCCCGCCGTTGCGCCTGGTCGGGCGTTTCCGCACCCCACCCACCGCCGGCCACCGCCCACCCCAATTTTCGAAGGAGTACATCGAGCCGCCTCGCCAGGCGCTTCGAACCGCTCGTTGCAAATGGATGTTGCATTGGACACCCACCACCTCTCGTCACGCACGGGCCGCCTGGTCACCGCGCCGCCGAGGCCTGGGTGGGCGGCACACGGCGGGGCTCCCGGCCGCCCTCACCCTGAGCGCACCGGCGGTTGGCTGGCAGCCTCGGCGCCGCTGAGCCCCCTCTGCCGGCAAACATCCCGGTCGGCGCGGCGCCGTCCTCCCTCCACCGCCCCTCGAGCCAGGATCCACGCCGAAAGGCTAACACCCATCGCCCCGGTCGCGGCAGCACTCACCACCCGGCGACTGGATGTCTTGCGAACCTCTCCCCGACAGCGCGCTCCGCCCAACGCGTGGATGTCTCGGAGTTCCTTGGATGTCTCGGAGTTCCTCGGAGTTCCTTCGGTTGCCGATTGGGTGCGGTGGCGGCATGATCACGGCATGATCACACCCATGAACCCCGATGACGAAGACCTGTTCGTGATCGCCGTGTTGCTGACTCTGCAGGAGAATCCGGCCGTCATGGAGAATGACGACGCGCCGCTCGTTGAAACCCGTGTTTTCAGAGCTGTTCGTCACGCTCGCCGTGCCTGAAGCCGAGGAACTGGTGGCGACACCTTACCGTCACGGCCGCGAGGCCGAGGTCGCCCGCGAACTGGCCTACCGCCTGTACACCATCTCTGAACGGAAGAAAGGCGCCGCCGGGGCTCTGTCGTACAACGGCCTCGTGCAGAGCCGGCCGGAGATCGTGCGGCTGGCGCGCGTTCCCGGCGAGCAGGCACAGTCGGAGCTTTTCGTGTAGAGGGTGAGCCGGGAGGCATGCCATGATTCGCCGATTCGCCATCAGCCCGGACCTCCTGGCGGACCTCTGCCAGCGCCATCACATCCGTAAGCTGTCGCTCTTCGGCTCTGTGCTTGCAGGCACCGATCGACCGGACAGCGACGTCGACCTGCTGGTGGAGTTCGAACCCACCGCCACGCCGACCCTGTTCGATATGGCCAGAATCGAGGCAGAGCTGTCGTCGCTTCTGGGCAGGCAGGTCGACGTGCGGACCGAGGAAGACCTCAGCCGCTACTTCCGCGACGAGGTGGTACGCAACGCCGAGGTCCAATATGTCGCCCGATGATCGGATTCGGCTGCTCCACATGGGCGACGCGATCGAGACGGCGACGAGATTTTCCGAAGGCCGCAGCCGCGAGGACCTCGACAACGACCAGATGCTGTTGTTCGCCCTCGTGCGCGCGGTCGAGATCATCGGGGAAGCTGCCACCAACATCTCGGCCGAGACGCGGGCGCTCGCCCCGGAGATACCCTGGAAGGAAATCGTTGGGATGCGCAACCGTCTCGTACACGCCTACTTCGAAATCAACCGAAACATCCTCTGGTCCACCGTCAGAAAGGCCCTGCCCCCATTGCTCGCACAACTCAAGTCCCTGATCCCGCCGGATTGATCCATGGCCATCGCCAACGACGAGTGTTGCGTTGGACACCCACCACCCCTCGTCACGTACGGTTGCCCCGGTCACCGGCCTCACCGCCGGCGGCGCCGCCGAGCCGTCCCCGCATCGGCGTTTGCCTCCACGGGGTTGCGACCGGTCACCGGCCTCACCGCCGGCGGCGCCGCCGAGCCCCCTCCGCCGGCGAATATCCCGGTCCGCGCGACGCCCCGTTTCACGCGGGTCGGACCACGACAACCCCCGGTACTCCCTGACATTCGGTCACCGGAGCGGGTCGATTTCGCGTCCATGGCGTCGTTTCCGACGGCAAAACCGGCGCGATACGCGCCCGCGTCCTCGC
>JAKLJW010000084.1 GCA_023150935.1 Candidatus Binatia bacterium
CCCCCCCCCACCCCCGGTTCCCTCTCCTCCCGCGCCGGACGTGCTCTCCACGGCGATGCGGCGCTTCTCCGTCGCGTAGACGCCCCCCGCGTGCGTCGGCGGAAAGACCTTCGTGCCCGGTCCGGCCGCTGGTTGCAGGATCGTCCGGCACCGTATCGCGACTGCCCGACCGGAGACCGCGGCCTGGAGAACGTTCAAAGTCAGTTCCCTCGCACTCATTTGACCCCTTCCTGCGCATTAGATGGCTCAGTGCTACTTCCTCAGCGGAATACGTTGGTAAAAGGTGTGACTAAATCACCACCACCCCGCTCTCGGCCTCCGGAACGCCAGCCCCCATGAACGTAGACGACTCCCTCGCGGATTCCTCGTTCGCTCCCAGGTCCACGATGAGCACCTGATCTTCCTTCTGGTTCATCTCCTCCCGCAGCGCAAGCTCCAGCCGCACGCGGTCGATCGACCGCAGCGAGCAGTAGAATACCGAGTACTGCCACGGCTCGCCGTACGCCTTCATCAGCTTGTGCACGCGACGTAACCGCTTGTCGTTGCGGATGTCGTAGCAGACCAGGTAGCACCGACGCATCGTCGCACCCCTTTGATCGCGGTTCACCAAGACACTGACAGCATGGTGTCAGCCTCGAATCCGCAAGTCAGTCGTCCGCCAGGACCCTCGTGTGCACACGAGGGTTCACCGGGTCGTCAGGAACGCCAGCGTTGGAACCTCGCCGAGCAGCCACGCCGCGATCAGCCTTGCGTGCAGCATGAGCATGCGGCGGTAGCTCAGCCGGTACTCGAAGACCGGGTGCCGGACCTCGGTGTCCATGCGCCGGCCGTACGCGGCGAAGAACGCCTTCCGCCCGGCGTCCGTCAACGAGCAGCCCGCCGCCGTACTCAAGAAGTGGCCCTCGGTCAGTTCACCGCGGTTGAAGGCCGACACCGCCACCGAGTCGGCGATGAGGGGCCGGAAGGGTTCCATCAGGTCCAGCGAGAGCGCCGGGCGTCCGGGCCGCGTGCAGTGCAGGGCTCCCAGCGTGGGCTCGAGGCTCGCCAGCCGCAGCGCCGCGGTGCACTCGTTGGTCAGCATCGAGTACCCGAACGACAGCACCGCGTTGACCGGGTCGGGCGGCGGCCGGCGCTGGCGGCCGTTGGCATCGAACTGAGCTCCGAGTTCCTTGACCCCCTCCTTGAACATCCCCGCAAAGTGCGCGAAGTAAATCGCGGCGGCGTTGCCCTCGTGACCGCGGAGTTCATCGACCGTCATCGCCCGCTCGGCCGCGTTCATGCACTCTTGCAGGTCGCCGGGGACTCGCCCAGGCAGGCTCGCGTGGTTGCGCATCAGCAGCGTGCGCTGGTTGGAGATCTTGGCGATCGTGACCGCCCGGGCGAGTTCGAGCGCCTTGTCGGGCCGGTCGAGCACCCGGACCTGGGCGGCTCGCACCGCCGCGCTTGTCGGGCCCAGCGGGTCCATCATCGCCACCAGCCTGCCCGCGGACGACATGAACGCCACCGGCACCTCGTGATCCGCGAAGACGGTCAGCGCCTGCGTTGAGACCTGCACGCCGCCCAGCACCGCCAGCGACTCGATGTTCGCCAGCGGCAGGTCCCGCACCACAGACCCCTCCTTGTCCGTTACCCGGACCGCCTGGCCCCGGACCCCGACCCTCACTCCCTCCCGTTGCAGCACGACGTGGATGCCATCATCCCGCGGCGGCCACAGCTTCCGCGGCGTGAGTTCTTCTTTCGGGTGCCCGTCGGCGCGTCCATCGATGGTCAGGCTCGTCAGGCGCTGGTGGTTGATCTCGTCGGGCAGGCAGATCGGCTGGAGCGAGCAACGCGGGCATCGCGGATCGTTGATCAGCGGAGGGGGCCGCAAGCCTTCGGACGTGCGTTTTGCCGCCTCCAGTTCAGCCAGTGCCTGCTGACGCAGCGCGTCATCGACCTGGACGCGGAGTTTCAGCTTCTCGGCGCTGTAATAGAGGTATGCCTCCGGGACCCGGTACCCCGACTCCTCGAGCAGCAGCACCTGCAGGCCGAGCTGGACCCGGTCGGTCGGCCACGGCTCGGGGCCGGGCAGCAGCCGGGGCTCCTCCATCATCTCGTCGGCGGGTTCGACGGACTGGCCCGATCTCCTCGGTCTTCCCTTGCGGTATTCCACGGGCACCGCGGTCGTCCCCTCGATCTGGGCGAGATCAAGCGTGGCCGTCAGCCCCAGCCGCTCGCTGGTCAGCACGAGGCTCCGAACGGCCCGCGGGCGGTCCGGGTCGCCGTCCTGCTCCTCAAGTTTCGATGTGGGTTTCTTGTCGCGCAGCGCTGGCCCCGCGACCGCTTCGCTTGGTCGATCGACCCGCCGATGAACGCCCGCGCCCTGTTCGGTGTCCGCGCTGGGAAGGAACACGCCTTCCACGGTCATGTAATAGAAGAGCCGCGGGCAGTACGCGTGCTCGGCAACACCTCGCGCTGGCCATGTCATGGAGCACCCCCGAGCTGAACCGTTATTCAGCATCGGCAGGTCGCGGGAAGCAGTTCACCACGAGCGGGAACGGATCGCAGCGATCACGGCGGTCGGGTTCAAATGGTCCAGGTACCTGATCGTCGTCAGTATCGACCTGTGCCCGAGCTGCCGGGAGATGATGCCGATGTCCACCCCCTCGGCCCGGAGCTGGGCGGCGTGGGTATGGCGAAGCCCGTGGGCGTGGACGCGCTTTGCGATGCCCGCCGTTTTCCCCAGGATCGGTAGCAGCCGCCGGATGTACGCCGTCGTCAGCGCCTTCCCCGACCGCGAGCAGAAGAGCGGCGACCCCGCCGGTACCGCCAGAACCGCCCGGCGTCCCGCCCAGCCCCGGGGTCGAGGCCAACCACCCGGTCCCGCCCGCCCTTGGCGAACCGGACGCGGACGGTGCCCGCCGCGAGGTCCACGTCGTGGGGGCGTAGCGCCAGCGCCTCGGAGATCCGCAGCCCGGCCCGGTACATCATCACCAGCAGCGCCCGGTGGCGGACCCCCACCGGGTCGTCCCCGCAGACCGCCAGCAGCGTTCTGACCTCAGCGTCGGTCAGCACCTCCGCGGGCCGCCGGGTCCTGGGCTTGGGCCGCCTCCGCCGGGGCGGGGCCTGGCACAGAACCGGGTGCCGGTCCAGGTCCGATTCCACATATCCGTGCGGGGTACTCGTGCGCGTACGAGGCTGTTCCATGGCTCCGCTCCCGACGGGCCGCGCCTAACCCCCTTCCGCAGGAGCGTTTACGCGACCAACTCGTAGCCGAGTTACCTCGGGGGCGGGGAGATGGCAAGGCGGTGCAAGTCCTGTTATGTCGATTCCTTCCCTGCTTCATGACTCGATAGACTTGACATTTCTGGTACAAACGACAAGACGCGATGACGGTCGGAGGGTCCGCCGTGGAACCAAGTACACCCAAACAGTCTCGTGGCGTTTGGTTCGCCGGTTCACAGAATGCTGCACACTTCTACCAACCGTACCACTCGGTCTGGTTGCAGCAGTTCTTCTTCTCTCATCTTCTGGAACGCCGTGTCGAGTGGCTTGATGCCGGATTCGCTTCGCGGTACTGCAAGGACCTTGTCAGTCACGGGCATGAGACGCTGGCGAAAGGCCGTGAAAAGCCCTTCTGCACATCGTGGATCGAACAAGCGCTGCGCATCGGCGCGGCAGTACCCTGCGTTCGAGATGACTTCACCAGCCTTGGACGTTTTGTGGAGTCGATGGCGGATGGAACTTGGGGCTTGGGGATCACGTGTGAAGAGGCTAAGAGACTTGCTGAGAGGTACGACAATGTGGGACGCATCACCCACGTCGGGTGGAACGAAGGCCGCAAGAACAAGATCGTGTTCAGCGAAGTGCTCCAGCGGCGGGTGACGAAACTATTCGAGGATCAATCGACCTGGGCGCAGCAGCCCGATACTGGTCTGTGGGAATACGTTCGCGAGGTTGGCCGCCCCGTGCTGTACGAGGGGCTCAGGAGAACTGAAGCCACTGTGAACCCGGCTACGGGCAGAGGCCATCGAGGATTGCGCGTCACGGACTTCGGGACAGCGCTGCATGATCGTCTATTTCCTGGCGAGCGTCCCGCGATACTGCCCTCACTCAGTGACGTTGTCGCAAAATCCAGGACGCTTCCAGACGGGGCAAAGGTGTGGGCCTTGTGTAAGCTTGTCGCGGACATCTACGCGGACAACTTCGCTGGCCTGACGACCCAGCGACAATTCGCCCTCTCCGTAAGTGTTGATACACGGCGAGTAATCCTCGGTCGTGGCCCAAGCACCGCCGATCGGTCTGCACCCGTGCGGCTAACCGCGTTAACGAGCTTTCAGTTCCCGACAGTCGAGGAACTGTTGAACGTCGATCCCTGGCGCCTTGAGGAGATACGCGGCACGGCCGACAACCCAACTCCGATGGCGCGCGCTTATTTCGACGCCCTCGATCGATGGAAGAAGAATGACAACGCAGATACAGCGAATGAGTTAGCTGCTCGGCTACAGGAGTACTGCGAACATATCTGCGCGGTCATAGATCAGGGCCGTGGGCGCCATCCAACGTATCTGGCTGTTTGGGGCACCGCGGGGCTCATGGTGGGCACGGTGGCGGGTGTAATGGCGTCTTTTGCTACTATGCAAATCCATCCCAATGCGAGCGGTGCCATTGGATATTTCCTCGTTGGCGCTGGTGAACTTGCCGGGCTCGGCGCAGGAAAGCTCGTCGAGAGGTTGTGCACGCGAGCAGCCGAACGGAAACAGACGGGCGATCGGACTTGGGATATAGATGGGTCGTCACAGCCGACTGGAGAGAGCAGCACAGGCACGGGAGAGTGAATCTAAACCACTTCCGTTG
>JAKLJW010000085.1 GCA_023150935.1 Candidatus Binatia bacterium
GGCGGATGCCATCACACTCCGGTTTCCCGGTAGTAGTCCGGCACGGCCGCGCCGAGGTCGACCGGCTCTCCGAGGCTAGCCAGGGCGGCCAACCAGAACCGGGGCAGCGGCAGCGGCACGGTCGCGGGTCAGGTGACCCACGACGAGAGATGGTGGCTGTCCAACACCGCTGCCGAGCAGGCCGACCGAAACTGCCACGGCGATCGCGACGGACACTGCGCCGCCGACCGCCACTCCAACCGATACTCCGCCGCCAACGCTCCCGCCGACGGTGTTTACCGCCACGCAGACCGCGTCGGTCACTGAAGTACCAACCCCAACCTCCAAGCCTTCGAAGACCGCAACATCTCCGCCGACCGCGACGGGCGCCGCGACGCCGTCTGCCACGCCTCTGGTCATGGGGACTCCGAGCCCCACGCCAACGCCGACGGCTGCTGCGGTGCTCTCGTTTGATATCGACGCGGACGACACGGTGATCGTCGTCAGCGACATCAGCGGGTTCCCGGACCGTGGGACGGTACAGATCGACGAAGAGGTGCTGACCTATTGGGGCAAGGAGCCGATCGCCTCCGGCAGTGCGCTCGCCCTCCGAGACACAGAACAGCCCGGCAGACTGCTCCATGTCGAGCGCAGCGCCAGCGCCACGGCGCATCGAGTCGGCACCCCGGTTATCCTCCTCACAAGCACCTGCCTCGGCGACTGTGACTCCAGCAACACCGTCACCGTCGACGAACTGGTGAGCGGCGTGAACATCGCGCTCGGCGACGCGCCCCTCTCCGACTGCCTCAGCTTCGATTCGAGCGGCGATGGAAAGGTCACGGTCGATGAACTGGTGAAAGCCGTGAACAGTGCGCTGAACGGGTGCGGCGGCTGAGAGGCCGGGGCGGGAGGCTGGAGACTGGAGGGAACGTGTCGGGTGTTCGGTGACTGGTGCCGGAGCCGAGTGCCACGTGAGCCCGCTCGTTACGCAGCGTCTTGCCGAGCCGGGGCGCAGCGGTTAGAGGATCGATATGACGCAGGCGCAGATTCTCGAAGAACTCAAGAAGCTCACCAGAGCGCAACGACTGCAGATCGCAGAAGCAGCCTTGGAGCTGACTCGCCAAGAGATGGAGGCGGGCGGCGAAACAAGCCGCCGTGCCGACCGGCAGCGAGAACTGGCGGCCGCCGCAGAAGCCCTCCGTGCGGAGTACGAGACCGACAGCGAACTCACGATCTTCACGACGCTCGACGGCGAGGACTTCAGTGCGTAGGGGCGCCATCTGGCTGATCAACCTCGATCCCACCGTCGGCGCAGAGATCAAGAAGACACGTCCTGCCGTCATCGTCAGCGAGGACGCCATCGGCGTGCTCCCGCTCAAGGTCATCGTGCCGCCCACGGACTGGAAGGACCGGTTCGCTGCGGCGCCGTGGTTGGTCCGCGTCGAACCGGACGCCGAGAATCACCTAGACAAGGTCTCGGCCGCCGATGCCTTTCAAGTACGTTCGGTCGCCCATCAGAGATTCGTCCGGCCCCTTGGTCAGCTTTGCGAGCCAGTGATGCGACAAATCGCCGCCGCGTTGGCGATCGTACTGCGCCTCGAAGAGTGAGCGCACGACTCCTCGATGACGGCGACTGCAACGGGGACCATGACGTGACGGTCGACGAACTCGTCAAAGGCGTCAACATTGCCCTCGGCACGCTGGCGCTCGGCGAGTGCCGCGTCTTCGATTCGAGCAACGATGGCAAGGTCACCGTCGATGAGTTGGTCGTCGTCGTCAATAACGCGTTGAACGGGTGCCCGGCAAACGGAGGCTAGGGGCTGGCGGCTGGCGGGAACGTGTCGGGCGTTCGGTGTCGGGCGACACATGTGGCCGACCGCTACGAAGCTCGTTCCCACACCCGCTATCAGCTCGAGGTTGAGTAGGGCTGTGCGTGGTTACGGGCGGATAGCCGGTACAAACGCCGTGTTTGACATAAGATCGATTCTCGGACGTTGCCCGCCATGCCCCTCGTCTTTACGATCGCCCCTTCACAGCCCGTATACAGAACGGGACCGCTCGCACCCGCGGTCCGATCGAGCGGCGTGTTAGCGCCCCCTCTTCCGAGGCTGCGGCCAGAGTCTCGGGTCGCGAGCAGTGTGGAGCACAGTGAGCACCGCGACCTGCTTCGGTTCGATACGGTAGAAGACGGCATACGGAAACCGGGAGACCATGGCGCGCCGTACCTCGCCGTGCACACGCACAAACATCTCCGGGAATTCCTCGATGGCGTCGAACGACGCGTCGACAGCCTCTAGGAATTCCTCGCCAAGACCCACGCGTTGTTCTTCGTACCACCCGTAGGCGCCAGCCAAATCCTGTCCGACCCTCCGCCGAAAAACCAACCGCGGGGCCATCAACCGCGTCGAGCTTGGGCAAGCACTTCATCCCGGGGAACGACATCGTCCGGATAGCGGTCGTGTTCAGCGACACGCTCGTCGATCACGGCGCGGTGAGCGTCGCTAAGCGGTACCTCTGCTGGCTTCGCAACGAGACTCTCCCAGATCAACTCGACCAACCGCAACCGCTCCTCAGCCGGGAGCTTGAGGATTTCGGCAACATCCGCATTGCTCATAACGCTAACCCTACCACCGTCACGTCGGGCGCGCTAACGCCTGCGCATCAGCCGCGCGCTCTCTTGCGCGTCGGCTGCATGCGCTTGATCTTCATCAAGGCCTCCTCCTCGTCACCGTGACGGGGTACGGTGGCTGTGACCAACAACGAACCTCCCCGCCGGGGAGAGAGGAGGAGCCTTGATTAACTTCTACGCACAGCAGCACCGATACTACTGCGGCATCGATCTGCATGCACGCTCCATGTACGTGTGCATCCTCGACGCCGCGGGCACCGTCGTGGTGCACAAGGACCTGCGCGCCGAGCCCGAGTCCTTCCTGCGCGTGATTGCACCGTGTCGCGACGACCTCGTCGTCGCCGTCGAGTGCATCTTCACCTGGTACTGACTCGCCGATCTGTGCGCGCGCGAGGGCATTCGCTTCGTGCTCGGCCACGCTCTCTACATGAAGGCCATCCACGGCGGTAAAGCGAAGAACGACAGAATCGACGCGCACAAGATCGCCGTGGCGGATAGCCGGTACAAACGCCGTGTTTGACATAAGCTCGATTCTCGGACGTTGCCCGCCATCCGACTCGTCTTTACGATCCCCCCTTCACAGCCCGTATGCAGCGCGGACAAAGCGCGTGTCAACAGAAGATTGCGCCGGCAGGACGGGTGCCGGCGAGGGCGCCGGGCGCACCTCGGCGCCGCCCGTCACTCCCCGAACTGCTCGGACGCGCTCTCGCAACCCGGGAGCCGCGGCGGCAACCGCGCCGGCGCCGCGACCGCCGGTGCCGTCGGCAAGCCGAGATGGCGGAGGATCTTCTCGATCACCGCGGGGGCGGATTGGGGATTGCGGATTGCGGATTTTGGATTGCGGATTTTGGATTGCGGATTTCGGATTGCGGATTTCGGATTGCGGAGTGCGGAGTCAGCTGGTCGCTTACCTGGTCCGGTCCCTTGCTGTGCGGGCGGTCTTGATGGACGACACCGTGATCGCCAGCAGTTCGTTCGCTTCTTGCCGCAGGGCTGCGAGTACGTCGGCGGCGATAGAGCCACTCTCCACGAGCAGTTCCATCCAATACATGGACTCATCCGCCTCTTCCTCGACGATCCCCATCCTGGCGACGAAGTCGGCCAACGACCGGGCACGGCAGGCGGCCCGGTAGTTGGCGCCGACGGACATCGCCGACCGCAGCAATTGCCGCCCGATGACCTCTGCGGTTCTGGTGCGCGGCAACGACTCAACCAGGTGGATCACGTCCAACGCGAACCGGCGCGTTCGCCGCTTCAGATCATGCTTCGTCATGGCCCGTGGCACCTCCGCCCGTGTAATTCGCACCCTGTCGACATGGCAGACTGCCCGCAATCCGCAATCCGCAATCGCTAGAATTCCAACCTCACGCGGTCGCCCGCCGGCACCGCCACGGCGGCGTGCAGATCGAAGCCGTCGAGATGCGCCTGCAAGCCGCCGCTCCTGCCGACGGTCACCGGGGCGGGATCGCCCCCGACGCGTACCACCGCTGCCCCGGCTCGTGGCCCGGTGACCACCCGACCCAGGACGGCAGCACCCTGGATCTCGCCGTACAGAGGCCAGTCGAACAGCCGCTCGTCGGTCGCATCCGTCTCGACGCCCGGACACTCCAGCTCGATGCCACGACGCCCGACCAGCCGCACGATCCCCCGCCGGATCGAACCCAGCAGGCGCGCAACTTCCAGGTCGGTCGGTGCCGGTGCCGGCACGAAACGCCGCGTGCCGTCCGCTTTCTGGACGAAGACCCCCTGAACCACCAGACTGTGGAAGAACGATCGATGACACCCATGTCATAGGTGAGGACGCTGCGGTGTGCCCGGCCAGTTTAGCCGTCGGAAACGACGCGATGGACGTCAAATCGAGCTGATCCGGGCACCGAAAGCCGGAGATTACCGCATGTTGTCGTGGTCCGACCCCACCCTGCACAGCCGTGGCGATCGGCTACACCAGCCTGTTCACGCTGCCCCTCGCCAACGTCAGCGCCCTCGGCGGCGACGGATTCTATGCCGACGGCCAGGA
>JAKLJW010000086.1 GCA_023150935.1 Candidatus Binatia bacterium
CCGGCTTTCGCCGGGACAAGCTTCGCGGGGGTGGCGGCTTACGGGCATGCAGACATCTGTTAGCGCCGGATTAGGGGATCGACTGCCGACTTGCGCCGTCGAGGGGAGTGCGCCAGAGTACGCCGTTGCGGCCACACCGGTCGCGGAGAATAGAGGGTTCGGAGGGACGAATCATGCGTGGAACTCTAACGGCGCTGGCATTGGCGTTCGCGGCTTCGACGGTCGCGGCGGGTCCGGCAGAAGGGAAGAATCCAGTGGTCCTGATTTCGACATCGTTGGGCGACATCAAGGTGGAGTTGTACGAAGACAAGGCACCGATCACGGTCAAGAATTTCCTCGCCTACGTGAACGACAAGTCCTACGACGGCACCATCTTCCACCGGGTCATCCCCGCCTTCATGATCCAGGGGGGCGGTTTCGACCAGAGCATGACCCAGAAGCCGACCAAGCCGCCGATCAAGAACGAGGCGAGCAACGGTCTCAAGAACGACAACGGCACGATCGCCATGGCGCGCACCGGGGTCGTCGACAGCGCCACGAGCCAGTTCTTCATCAACACCAAGGACAACGCCTTCCTGAACCACCGGGACGACACCCCGCAGGGCTACGGTTATGCCGTGTTCGGCAAGGTGATCGGCGGGATGGACGTTGTGCAGAAGATCGAGAAGGTCGCGACCACGAACCGCGGCGGGCACCAGAACGTGCCGTCAGAGCCGGTGGTGATCAAGTCGATAACGGTGGCGCAACAGTGAGGAGGCGCCGGCGGCCGGCGATCGGCGGTCGGCCGGCGGCGGCGCGGGGCGCGGAAGTGCCGGCGGCCGGTCGTTGATTCGGCCCATGCAGATCGGTCTCGTCTTCGATCTCGACGGTGTGCTCATCGACTCGGAGGGGCTGCAGCACCGTGCATACGGCGCGATCCTCGAGCGGTACGGCGTGAGGGTCGACAAAGCCGAATACGCGGACCGCTGGATCCGTACGGGGACGGGTCCCGAGTATGCCGTCGCCAGGTACGGCCTGCCGATCTCGGCGGAGGAGTTGCGCGCCATGAAAGCGCCGATTTATCACGAGATCCTGCGTGCGGAGGCGCGGTTGATGCCCGGTGTCGAGGCGGCGCTGGATCGCCTGCGCGTGCGCTTCCCGCTGGCGGTGGCTACCAACTCGGGTGCGCCCGACACCGATTACGTGCTCGATCGGTTCGGGCTGCGGGGGGCATTTGCGGCGGTGATAACACGCGAGCGCTACGTCCATCCGAAGCCCGCCCCGGACTGTATCGTCGCCGCCGCGGAAGCGCTTGGCGTCGCACCTGCGGCCTGCGCGGTGATCGAGGACTCGCAGCGCGGGGTCGGTGCGGCGCATCGTGCCGGTGCGACGGCGATTGCCGTGCCGAACGAATACACGGACAAGAGCGACTTCAGCTTTGCGGCGGCTATTCTCGGCAGCCTGGACGAACTGACGGTCCCGCTCGTCGAGGCGCTGGTTCCTCGGCGAGGCGGGCGGCCGCCTCGGTAGGCGGCCGCGCCGGCGCCGTTATCTGACAGCCACCGCCTGCTGCACCAGTTCGACGTCGATGATGACATCGACGTCGTTGCCGACGACGAGGCCGCCGTTATCCATCACCTTGCTGAAATTGACGCCGAAGTCCTTCCGGTTGAGGCGCGTCTTGGCGACGCCGCCGATCTTGTTATTGCCGAAGGGGTCCTTCAGCGGGTTGGGGGAGCCCTCGACTTCGAGCGTTACCTCTTTCGTCACGCCGCGCAGGGTCAGGTCGCCGAGAACGGTGTAGCGGTCGTTGGCGACTTTGACGATTTTTTTCGACTTGAAGGTAATGGTCGGGTACTTCGCGGTATCCAGGAAATCGGGCTCGCGCAGGTGCTGGTCGCGTTTGGCATCGCGGGTATCGATGCCGTTGGCGTCGATGGTTGCCTCGATGGTCGACCCGGTTACATCCTGTTCGTTCAGGTTGAGGGTTCCGCTGACCTTGCCGAGGTGGCCGCGGACTGTGGAGATCACCATGTGCTTCACGGCGAACTGGACATTGGTGTGGCTGGGGTCGATCACCCAGGTGCCGGCGTGCGCCCCGCCGGCGGTCAATGTTGCGGCCAGCGTGGCAATCCCGATCGGTATCAGTCGCATGTCTACGTTCCTCCGTAAGTTGTTGGCCCGAGTTCCATCCGGGACCCTGCGTGTCGGTGCCCGACAGTGAACCGGAGGACGGCGGTCATGGCAAGACGGTGGTGCAATTCCGCGCACGGCCGAGACATTCATTTTCTCGGAGTCGGTATCGCTGTCGGTATCGGTATCGATCCCTCCACGACGAACTCGGCTCGGTGGAACGTAAAGCGCCGCTTGCGAAACAGGTCCTTCTTGGACAGCTCCACGTGCTGCCGGGTGGCGGTACACACCCAGGTACTGGGTGCGCTCGGCTTGCGGCGCGCGAACGCCGGGGCAAAGAGCCCGATGTTGGTACCGCGTGCGGGATCGCGTGCCGAGACGTAGAGGAACGCTTCGACGCCGGCCTCGCGCATCTCGCGCCCCAGAGGCTGCGACACGGCGTAGCTCGTCTTCGACGAAATCTGCGCTTCGTGCGCGGCGAACGGTGGGACGGTGAGGTCGACGCCCCTGTTCGTCCGCACCGCGGCCGCGAAGGCGGAGAGTTCCACCGTCACCGTCCCAAGATCCGCCGCGGTGCCTTCGAGGAAGACGAGCCGGTAGTAGGCTACCTCGGCGAAGGCCGCCGGCAGGGTGCGCGCTCCGTACCAGATCCCGCGTTCCGTGCGCGTGCCGAATCGCGATCCGTGGGGGAGCGGCGGATGGCGAAACGGCGTGGAGAGCAGGAAGTGCAGGCGAGCGAAAGCGCGGTCGGACGGGAGCGGTGGCTTGACGATCTCGATGAGTTGCTCCAACAGCTCCTGCTCGGCATCGGAGTCGACCAGTCGCCGCGTCGAGGTGACGAACTGCGACTCGACCACCCGCCAGGCCGCCAGCGACAGGGCCGTGACCCTAGAGCTTCCCGCGCATCGCGTCCAGATACTCTGCGACATGCACCAGGCCCTCGACGCGCTGGACGCGAGTGGCGGGGATGCCGCCGACGTGCGTATTCGGAGCGTGAAACCACGCCCGCACCGCCTCTTCCTTCCCGCCGAGCAAGGCGTCGAGGGCACGAAAGATACGGATGAGCAACAGCGCGCACTCGCCTTCCTTGGTGTCCGCCTGCAGACGACGCTCGCCGGTCGCCAGGCGCGACATGGTCGCGGCGCTGATGCCGATGATGCGCGCCGTATCCTTCTGGGAAAGGGCCAGCAGAGCCGCGGTGCGCAGGAGCGCCCGGGTCAGCACGACGCTGGCATCGGGGCGGGACCGGGCGGCGGTGCGGGCTGGAAGGGTCATTTCATATGGAAAATAGGGCAGAATAATTTCAAATGCAACGCGGTGGGAAGAGCCCTATCTAACCGCCGCTGCACCGCGTAGCACCATCGTTCCCGGGTCCCCCCTCGCGTGTCGTACCAAGAGTACCAACGCGTTCTCTATCCTCTGGGACGTGGCTAGCAGCGGGACGAAGACGCACGCAGTGGCGGTCCCCGCCTTTACCGCGCTGCTCCGCCGATGGCCGCGATCAGGTCCTCGAGGCGGACGACCTCGACGTCGAGATCCCCGATATGGCGGGTGAGCGGCCGGGGCGTGTCGGC
>JAKLJW010000087.1 GCA_023150935.1 Candidatus Binatia bacterium
CCCCCTCACCTGACCTCTCCCTGCGGGAGAGGGACCTGACTCCGCGGCGGGGTGCTGTTGCCGTGGTGTCGGGTGGATCCCCTCACCTGACCTCTCCCTGCGGGAGAGGGACCTGACTCCGCGGCGGGGTGGTGTTGCCGTGGTACAGCGGGTGACTCCGTGCACGCGGTCTCTTGCGATCCGGCAGTGTCCGATGTGATCAGGTTCCTCTCCCGGCGGGAGAGGTCAGGTGAGGGGATGAAACGAAGCCGTCGCCCGGTATGTGTGTCGGCGGCGATGATCTCGGGCAGTTCGTGGTGCGATCGGGTCATTTTCCTGGCCGCTGCTGCGTTCCGGTGCAAGCGGGCACATGGGTAACCGTCCGGTCGCACCCCCTCACCTGACCTCTCCCTGCGGGAGAGGGACCTGACTCCGCGGCGGGGTGGTGTTGCCGTGGTGCAGCGGGTGGATCCCCTCACCTGACCTCTCCCTGGGGGAGAGGGACCTGACTCTGTGGCGGGGTGCTGTTGCCGTTGTGCGGCGGGTGGATCCCCTCACCTGACCTCTCCCGATCCGGCCGATCGCGACATGACCACGTTTTCCTCCCTGCGGGAGTGTGCATGACCCGGCGGTCGTCTGAATACGATAAAAACGCGGTGCTCCCTTCGGGGTCGGGGTCGGAATCGAGATCGAGGCATTCGGATCGATACCGATTCCGATACCGATGCCGACCCCGATGGCTGCCCGCCGTTGCGGCTGGTCGGGCGTTGCCGCACGCCACCCACCGCTGCCGGAGGATGTGGTTCCTCCACGGGCGGGGAATCCCCAGGTGAATCCCCACGTAGGAGCCGGCGTGCCCTCACGCCGGAATCCGCTCTCTCTTCTTTCGGCCAGCCGCCCGGCCCGTTTCCGACCAAGCGGCTCGTTCAGCTCTCAACGGCCGGCCGATGCCTCAAAAAGGCGAGCTTTCAGGTGAGCGCTGACAGCAGAGCACACTCCGCCCCGAAGTACATTACGTCAAGCTCAGCGCCCCTTTGATGATGCGCATGGAGAGGAACATCGGAAGCGGCTGTGGCCGCGCATCGGACCGGCCCTCGACCGCGTCGATCGGGATGAAACCGTACCTGGCGTAGAAATCTGTCGCGTCGGGCTTCGCATCGGCCACGACGCCGACACAGCCGTAGTCGCTTGCCATTCGTAGAGCGAGCTGGAGTACGAACCCGAGAAGCTGAGCACCGAGCCCTTGCCCCTGAACCGACTGGTCGACCGCGAGACGGGCCAGCCGCAGCACGGGCAGCGGGTATCGCGGCAGCTTCTTGCGCGCCGCAACCGGCAACTCATCGATTTCGACGTGACCGGGAGCGACGGTCACGAATCCGAGGATGCGGCCCTCCGCGACGGCGACGTACGTGACACCCACGTAGTGCCGAAACTGATTTTGCCCGGCAAACTTGTGGAAGAACCGATCGAGATCGGCGTCGCCGGAGTGGAACTGCGAGCGGTCGTCACCCTCGCGGAGCGTTCTAATCTCGACCACGCATCAGGCCACGGAGAGCCGCGTTCGCCTTGCCCGTCTTCACCTGCTTCAGGATCGTTTCGCCAGACTTGCGGGTGACGACGAGCCGCGGGTGAACGATCACATCTGCCGGCAGCTCCTGCAGAGCCTGGAGATGGTGGCGAAGGGCTTGCTCGACGATGCGTCCCTTCTTCACGCCGGTCGCACGCACGTACCCTTCGAGCAGCTCTTTCGTTGTCCGCGAGACGAGCGCTGAGATTTGTGTTTCGGTCTCCATCGGTCACACAAGAATCTCGATTTCTGCATCACCGGTCAAGCGGATAGCCCGGGGGTGGTGGGGTGGCACCTCTGTAAGTGTTACCGGCGGACCTTTTCCGCGCTTTATTGGCGACGTCCCGAGGCTGATCCAACCGCGATTGAGTGCCCGACAAATCACATGCCGAACGGAACTAGACGAAGGAATCGAAGTAGATGTCGGAAGAACATGCTTCGGATAGAACTGGCGTGGATCTGTCAAGAACCCATTCTCGTGTTCGCCATTCTGCGGCGGTTCTCAACCGCCATCCACGCCACCCACCGCTGCCGGAGGATGTGGTTCCTCCACGGGCGGGGAATCCCCAGGTGAATCCCCACGTAGGAGCCGGCGTGCCCTCACGCCGGAATCCGCTCTTCAAGCTTGAAAGACACCCAGGAACGTGATGACACCTTGAGTACACCATCCGCGTGTCCATGGGGGGCATGCCATAACCGTAAGAGGAGGATACGACATGCGACGCACGGGACAGTATCTGATCGCCGCGGGTCTGCTGCTGGCGGCGGTGCCGGCGACGGCGGCGCTGACGCCGGAACAGAAATGCGAGGCCGGGAAGAACCAGGCGGCGGGGAAATACGCCGACTGCCGGCAGAAGGCGGAGGCGGGCCTCGTCAAGAGCGGGGACCTCGCCAAGTACAACACCGCCATCGGCAAGTGCGAGACGAAGTTCCAGGACAAGTGGCAGAAGCTCATCGACGCCGCGACCGCCGCCAGCGCCACCTGCCCGGACGCGCCGCTGGCCGTGTCGGCGTACAAGGACGTAATCGACGAGCACACCGACAACATCGCGCAAGCCCTCGGCGGCGGGGGCCTGGCGGATTGCTCGGGCGACCTCGCCACCTGCACGGCGGAGCTGGCGGCCTGCTACGCCCTGCCGCCGGCCCAGCGGCTGAAGACCGGGCAAACGCTCTGCTACGACGTGAGCGGCACCGTGATCGCCTGTGCCGGCAGTGGCCAGGACGGCGAGTTCCAGAAGGGGGTTGCGCGGGCGTACGTCGACAACGGCGACGGGACGGTGACCGATACGAAGACGGGGCTGATGTGGGAGAAGTTGAGCGCCGACGGCTCGATTCACGACGCCTACAACACCTACACGTGGACCGCGGCGGTGACGACGAAGATCGCGACGCTCAATGGCGGCGGCTTCGCCGGGTATACGGACTGGCGGCTGCCGAACATCAACGAGTTACTGAGCCTGGTCAACTACGGTGCCCTCGGTCCGGCGATCGATGCCGCCTTCAACACAGCGTGCGTGCCGTCATGCACCGTGACGACGTGCAGTTGCACTGTTTCGTCCTACTACTGGTCGTCTACTACGTACCGGAGCTCCCCGAGCGGCGCGTGGGTCGTGGGCTTCGGCAGTGGGGACGTGGGCGCGGGCCTTAAGTCCACCAACTTCTATGTCCGTGCCGTGCGCGGCGGCTCGTGATGCCCCTTCGCCCTTCGGGCTATGGAGCACAAGTGGATTATTAGGTCATTTGAACCCTTGGTCATTTGATCTTTGAGGTTTTGAGCATTTCCGGGATCTGGTCTTCGTTCTGGGCGGGGCTCGGCGCGTTAGCGCCGAGCCCCGCGAAATCGGCTGACGATGGCGCACACGGAGCACCAGCCGATCTA
>JAKLJW010000088.1 GCA_023150935.1 Candidatus Binatia bacterium
AGCGGTGTAGTCTCCAAACGCACCTGCTGGCAAGATCGGATCTCTTTATGCAATCGAATTCTTTCACACGTTCTGAGACGCAGCGTTGGGCTCGAACCGATCGGGGTCGGAATCGGGGTCGGAATCGAGGACGACACGAGCTTCGGTCAGAAGCGACTTGGGGGCTAACGAGCCGCCATCGAGTCCGTCAGCCGGGTACACCGGGCAACGGGTCGATGCCGATGCCGATACCGATTCCGACCCCGAGTGGAACTAGCTGCCAGCACGTTGATGTCGGACACCCGTTGATGTCGGACACCCACCGCTCGCCCGTAAACCGCACAGGTGTCCCACCGACCCTGCGGCCTCAGGAGGGGACGAGCGTCATGGCGTCGACCTTCGCGAAGTCCCCATCGAACGTGGCGACGTGAGGCGCGCCGCGGTTTCGGGCGATGGTCACGATGGCGGCATCGACGAAGCTCAGCCCCATGGCAGCTACACGCCGGAACGTGTCGACGGTTGCCAGGAAATACGCGGAGCAGGGAACGAACTCGACCTCACGCGCCCGCAGCAGCGTCTCCGCCACGGCGATGGCTGCCGGCGGGTCGCGCCGCGCCGCGATGACGGTCACGACCTCCAGAAACACATACTCCGGCAGCAGCGCCACGCCCCATTCCCCTGCGACCAGGCGCTTCATGACGGCGGCGGCCGCCTGGTGGTGCACGTCGCGGGTGTTGTGGAAGGCGACGAGAAAGCTCGAATCGAGGACGATCACGACGCACCGTAGACGACGGCGTCGATCTCCTCGCTGAGCCGTTCGGTGCCCGCGGCGTACGGCTCGGGACGCAACTCGGCAAGGCTGCCGTCCCTCCGCAGCACGGGCGCGCTGCGGAGGTAGACGCGGATCGCTTCACTCAGGGTTTCACCGATGGGACGGCCCTCGAGGGCGGCGCGTGCCTTCAGCTCGCGGTATGCCCGCTCGTCGAGGTTGCGCACCGTTGTGTCCATTCGCACTCTTGTAACACTCGAGCCTGCCCCGATCAACTTTGCCCTCGAAATCGCGGCGTGACAGCCAGCTGCGCGCGCGCCACACACATCGATCATACGACACCGATCACGACACGCAGCGACACGCAGGACACGTCCGGCCCTCTTGGCCTGGTTGACCAGGCAACGGACGGAAGTGACTGAAGAGACTGGATTCCGCCTTTCGGCGGAATGACGATTGAGTGCGTCGGCGACTTTTTCAAAGGATCGTTAACGCGCTAGG
Organism: Candidatus Binatia bacterium; assembly: GCA_023150935.1. Classification (NCBI taxonomy): domain Bacteria; phylum Candidatus Binatota; class Binatia (SeqCode); species Binatia bacterium. Next base: position 1,250 of record JAKLJW010000088.1, read on the forward strand.
GGAGCCGACGATAGGTTTCTGCCGGAGCGGTGCTTGACTCCGCCCGGGTAAGGGATAACCCGTGCCCCTGCCCAAGCCCCTGCCCGTGCCCCTGCCCCTGCCCCTGCCCCGACGTCAGGCCAAACCGGGCTGGGGGTCGGGCTGGGAATTGGGGGTGCGTTTGGCGCCCCGGGACGCTGGGTCAGGCCCGCGTTCGCCCGCTCCCGATCCGCATCGCGCGCGGTGACCTATGCCTCGACCCGTCGCGGCACAGCGACTGCACGAGCAGCCGCTTACCGATGTTGTCGACGTCGCGCCGCGTCATGATGCTCCGTGACAAGCGGAAGGCGTTCGCATGCCCGGCGAGACCGAACCAACTCGCCACCGACGCGTGGGCCGTGGCCCGGTCGATCTCGCCGGCGACCACGCGCCGCTGCAACGCCGGCAGCCGCCGCCACAGCCGGAGCACGCTGCGGCGCCGCACGCGCACCCGGCCATCGGCGTGGTGGACGTAACCGAGCAGGTCACACGGCGCACTGAGCGGGGCCACAATCACCCGACGGGGATTCAGCTCGAGCAGGAGGCGGTCGCGCAGGAACGCCCGCACGCACTTCAGTCGATCGCGCGCTGCCGCACGATCGGGAGTGAGCAGCAGAAAGTCATCCATGTAGCGGATGTAGTGCCGCACCCGCAGCTCCTCCTTCACGAAATGATCCAGGGCGTCCAGGTACACGTTCGCAAAGAGCTGGCTCGTCAGGCTGCCGATGGGCATGCCCCGGCCGGGGTGCTCGGCACCGTGCTCGACGAGGCGCCACAGCAGATCCAACACGCGGTCGTCGCCGACGCGGCGGCTGAGCCGCGCCATGAGGACCCCGTGGTCCACACTCGCGAAGTAGCTCTTGATGTCACACTGGACCCGATAGCCGCGGCCGGCGCAGGCGCGCACGAATGCACGGTAGCGCTGGACCGCCAGGTGCGTCCCTCGGCCCGGAATGCACGCGTAACTGTCGGCGATGAAGCCGCGGCGAAAGATCGGGTCGAGCACGTTGAAGATGGCATGATGCACGACGCGGTCGCGAAACGGTGCCGCCCGGATCTCGCGCCGTTTGGGATCGCGAATCCAGAACCGGCGAAAAGGCCCCCACTCGTAGACCCCTGCCTCCAGTTCCCGCCGCACGGCCCACAGGCAGGTCTCCAGATGGTACTCGAACTCCCTCACCTCCGGACGGTCGCGTCTCCCGTGGCTGGCGCCCAGAAAGCCGCGGTACAGATTGTCGAGATCGACAACCCGCGAGAACAGGTGCTTCTCGCGATGCATGCGTCCAACCCAGGCAATCAGCGGACCCGGCGTTCGAGCGGCCTACTGACCGGGTCTGCCGCACGCACTATTCGGCATGGATCCGCGCACGAAGCCACGCCAGGGACATGAGCCCTGTCATCCCTTTGGCACAGGCACCGTCTCCGTGAAGGCGGTGCGGGCGGGCCGCCGGGCGAGCGTCTTCCCGGCTGGGACAACTAGCGGGCGCAACGGACGCCGATGTTGTTGTTCGCATTGGACGGCTGGTTGTTGCCGTTGACCGTGAGCGGGCCGGCATTCGTACCGTTGTTGAAGTTGCCGCCGCGCAACAGCGCACCGGTTTGGCTCATGCCCCTATTCCACATGCACCTCCCGGCCGGCGCGCCGGAGCAACAGCACATACTTCTCCAGCCTCGCCCTTGGGATGCCGCATGTGAGAATCTCCCTCGACTCCGACCCCGCCGCCAGATTGCGGACGGCAATACGAAGGACCCGACCGCAGTCCGCCGCATCTTCGAAAAAGCTCTGGCAGAACGCACCGACCGTCACAAAGACCACCGCCCGGGGATGCTCGAGCTTGAGCCGCAGGTACCTCTCCACGGTTGGGCTGGTCATCGTGTAACGCACCCCACCGGTGCGCCGCCGGACGGGAACGCGGGCTTCGCACGCCTGCGGTGGAGGCTGCGCGCGGGTGGCCTCACCGTCCTCGCGCCGCGTCTCGTGCTTGAGCCAGCCGCCCAGCATCCGGCCAATCTCGTCGGCACCCTTCGACAGATCCTCGTAGCCGCCGTTCGACACGAACCCGAGG
>JAKLJW010000089.1 GCA_023150935.1 Candidatus Binatia bacterium
GCGTGTAGCGGGGGCTGGGCACGGAGAGAGTGTGGACGTGTATAGGGTTAATGTCAAGGCCCTATACGACGCTACATAACGGAGCTGGTGGATGCGCCCGGCAGACGGCCTCCCTCCAATCATGGGTGTCTTCGTCTTTTTCCACGCGCCGCAGGCCAACGTGCTGTTCGACAAGTTCCACATCATGCGCCACCTCGGCGATGCGCTCGACACGGTACGCAAGCACGAGTACGCGCGCCTCAGTGGCAACGATCGGCGCTTCATCAAGGGGCAGAAGTACACCTTGCTGTCGCACCGGGAGAACCTCACGCTCGATGGCCGGCGCGCTCTCAAGCAGCTGCTGGCCGCCAACAAGCGACTCAACACCGCCTACCTGCTCAAGGAGTCCTTTGGTCAGTTGTGGGACTACCGTCGCGAAGGTTGGGCGCGCCGCTTCTTCGAGAACTGGAGGGCGGCGCTGAAGTGGCAGCGTCTCGAACCGTACGAGAGATTCGCCCAGCTGATCGAACGGCACTGGGACGGAATCGCGGCGTACTGTCGGCCCGAGAACAAGGTCTCCCTGGGCTTCGTCGAAGGCCTGAACAACAAGATTCGAGTGATCCAGCGCCGGGCGTACGGGTTGCGCGACGAGGAGTACCTGCGCCTCAAGGTACTGACTTGCATGTTGCCCAAGCTCTGAGTCCCGACGTACGCGCCAGCGGGCGTGGTGCATACCAACACCCCGCCCCACCGCGTCGCCTGGCTCGTTACCGGCCCGCGCCGCCCCCGCCCCGTCTTCAACGCGCGAAACCGTCAGAATTCACCCACTCGATCTGCAGAAGAGGCTTTATTCGATGTTTCTGTGGAGTCATCATCGGGCGGCGCAAGGATGGTAAACCTCGGACTCATGGCAGACAGGCAGAATGGCATCCTGTTTTGCCTCGGGGTCGCCATCCTAGGAGGGCTCGTAGAGCTACTTTCGAGGTGGCGAAAGTAGGACCGCTCCCCCGTAGTTGGCTCGACCCCGTCGCGAAAAGCAAGAGAAGGACAGCGATTTTGGGACATCCGAGCACAGGATCGGCCGTCGCGCTGGAACTATCTGATTTGGCGATGATTTCGGCGGCTCGGAGAAGTGGGGATCATCCTTCTCGCTCGGGGCCGGCCGGTCTCACGCCGCTCGCGTTCGCTCGACGCTCAGCTGGAGGCCGAGTGCGCGAAGCAGTTCCATGATGGCCTCGATCTTCGGGTTCCCCCGGCGCGACAGCGTGCGGTTGAGACTCTCACGTCTCACCCCGGCAGCGTGCGCCAGAGTGGCCATCCCGCCCTTCGCCATCGCCACATTGCGCAACGCCGCCAACAAGACGGCCGGCTCGCCATCCCCCAGCGCTCATGGTTGCATTGGACACTCACCACCTCCCGTCACGCGCGGGCGGCCTGGTGACCGCACCGCCGCAGCCTGGGCGGGCGGCACACTGCGGGGATCCCGGTCACACACCGGCGGCTCGCCGGCAGGGTTCTACCGGGTTTCACCATCGCAAGCGATTGATTAATCGATGGTTTGCTCATCCGGAAGCGGCGGCAAAGCGCTTGCGGGCCGGTTTTCAGACGGAGATCGGCACCCGTAGGGCGCGGCGGCCTGGCGCACTACACAGAGTCCGGCCTGAAACGATCGATGACACCCATGTCATGCGTGAGGACGCTGCGGTGTATCCGGCCAGTTTAGCCGTCGAAAACGACGCGATGGACGTCAAATCGAGCTGATCCGGTGACCGAATGCCAGGGATTACTGCATGTGGTCGTGGTCCGACCACACCCTGATGATTCCGCAGAGAATGAACCGTCTCGCGCGTATCGACCGAAGCGGCTCAGCACGATTCTTGCGGCGTCATCCGATGTCCGTCACAATGTCGGACATGAAGACAGTCAGCGTTCGATCGCTGCGGCGAGACACTGGACTTCTGGACGAGGCTGCGCTTGGCGAAGAGATTCTGGTGACGCGGCGCGGGAAGCCCTACGTCCGAATCGTGCCGGCGCAGCAGCCTCAGTCCTTTCTTGGTGCGGGAAGACATCTCGGCCTGAGGAAGCCGGTGTCACCCGATGCCATTCCACCGTCGGAGTGGAAAGGCTTGCGGTGAGGTACCTGCTCGACACGGCGCCGTGGGTCAACGGCATCACCCTGCCGGAAGTGCTGCCGCAACGTATCCGACGCGTGCTGGCGACGTCCGAGCCCAAGGGTTTGTGCAGCGTCAGCTTGCTCGAAACGGCAATCTTGCATCGTCTCGGCCGGCTCGAACTGGATGGAACGCTTGCGCAGCTGTTCGAGGCGGGACTCTCGGCCGACGTGCGACTACTTGAATTGACGCCGACGATTGCCGTGAAAGCCAACAATCTGAAGGATTTCCACGGCGATCCGTTCGACCGCACCATCGTGGCTACCGCCGCAACGTTGAACTTGAAGTTGATCACCAGCGATCCGGCCATCCGAGACGCCGGCCTGTGCGCGGTCGAATACTATCCTTTCAAACCCTCACGCTCGGGCCAGGCCGCCCGCCGTCGCACCTGACCGGTCGGCACGCCAGCGCGCGAGACGACCCCTTCCGGCGGACATCCACTGGACCATTGCCCCTCTTTCGAAAATTGGGGTCGCGCGGGTCGGACCTCTGCAAGTAAGGATATTCATTTGACAAGTCACCTAGTTTAGGTGCACATGCCGGGTATGAGATCGTTTTTGGCCTCGAAATCGACCGGGTAAGGGCGGGGCGTGCCGTGCCGCATTGGACACCCGCCGCCTCCCGTCACGCGCGGGCGGCCTGGTGACCGCACCGCCGCAGCCTGGGCGGGCGGCACACGGCGGGGATGCCGGTCGCCGTCACCCCGAGCGCACCGCAGACTTCGAGAACATCCTGGATCGCGCCGCACTCCAAGGCCGACCCGCAGGCAATCTCGAAATACCGGCGGCGGTCACCGTCGGTCGCCTTGCCGTTCCCCTCGGCGATATTCGGCGGGATCGCTTGCGATGCTAGCAACAACTGCTCCTTCGGGTGGTAACCGGTGCAAGCGGGCACATGGGTAACAGAATAGACCGGGCACATGGGTAACACTTCATGGCCGGTCCGGTCTTCGGT
>JAKLJW010000090.1 GCA_023150935.1 Candidatus Binatia bacterium
GTCGAAGCACGAGCGGGCTCTGCCTTGATTTCACAGCATTTTCCGCTCGCCGTGAGCCCGTCGAAGGGCGAGGGGCCGCTTTCTCCGGCAGGCTCCTAGCAGGACACGATCACGCGGCAGCCATGTACTCGCTAATCGTGACCTGCGTCCCGGTTTGCGCCGCCGCCTCGGCGATCTCGCGCACGCGCGCGGCCTCGGCTTCCTCCAGGTACTCCTCCCCGCAATTGGCGCAGACCAGGGCTGGAACCCCGCGGATCACGACCGTCGTTCCCCGAATCTCGGCCGTGAAGCTGATCTGGCGACGCTGGATCAATCCGTCTTGCTTGCAGGAGATGCACACTCTCATCGTTTCCTCCGCGACCTGAAGTCCGACTCCCAAAGCGCCGAATCCGGCTCATACACCGTGATCACATACGTATCTTTCGTCGTCGGATCGTCGGCGGCACACACATGAATCGGTCGTTTCTCCCTCCATCCGAGGATCAGGCGACTCGGAAAGGGTTTGTCATCCGGGTATCTCTCGATCACGTCCCCGACCTCAATAACATGTCGAACTTCCACCTCCGTGATCCCGCGTGCAAGCATCCGGCGGAACGCATGCACTTTGAAGATCAGGTTCCGCATTAGCGCGAGTATGGCGCGCCCGCCTTCGGTCTGTCAAACAACGTTCCTCTCGTGGCGTGCGCACGAATTCCATGGCGCAGCGCCGGCGGAGGCCCACAAGCCGATCGCGTGGGGTACGGCGATAGGTACCGCTTGATTGGGGCAAATACTCCTTCGCCTGTATGCGGTCGCCGGTGTCATCGGCATCGCCGCCGTCTTGCTCCTCGGGCCACGATTGCGAACGGCCTGCGCGCTGGGGATCCTCGCCCTGCTCGCGTACGATCTGTTCCACGCCAATCGCAACTCCGCGCTGCGTCCGTACCATGACGTCTCCCTGCTCGACGGCGAGCGGGAATCGTTCGACTTCATTCGCAGCCGGCAGGGTTTCGACCGCACCTACATTCGCAACGAGTTCTTCCTCTTCGACTACGCCATCATGGCCAAACAAGGCACGCTGCGTGGGATCTACTCGGTCACCGATTATGAACCGCTCAGCCTCGATCGCTACGCCAGGTTCTTCGCACTTATCGACACCCCGGGGGCGACCGACTATCGCACACAGACGTTCGCCGGTTGGCTGTATCTCGATCCTTCGCCGGCACGGTTGCGACTCCTCGATCTGATGAGCGTGCGGTTCATCGTCGCGCCGGCGCAGGCACTGCCGTTCCGGGCCGGCCTGCACAGCGCCGGCTGGTCGGCCGTCCTCGAGCCGGAAACGGGCGACGTGGTGGTGTACGAGAATCCGAACCCCCTGCCGCGCGCCTACGTTGCCGGCACGGTCCACGGCGCCGCCAGTGCCGACGACGCGCTCGCGGCCTTGCAAGCGCCCGAATTCGATCCGCACCGCACCGTCGTCCTCGAAGGGGATCGCTCGCGGCCGGCGCCAATCGCGGCGACGAGCGAGCAGGGTATCGTCCCGGCGCGAATTGCCGAGTACACACCGACGCAGGTGGTGGTCGAGACCGACGCGTCCGCGGGTGGCTATCTCCTGCTTACCGACACCTACTATCCGGGCTGGGAAGCGACACTCGACGGGGCGCCAGCCGAGATCTACCGCGCCAACTATCTCTTTCGCGCCGTCGCGGTTCCGCCGGGACGGCACACGGTGGCGTTCGCCTACATCCCGCGCATGTTCCGGCTGGGAGCGGGGATTACGCTCCTGACGTTGTGCGGGCTGGCGGTTGCGGGAGGCTTGCGCTGGTCCTGGGGTCTTGGGGTCTTGGGGTCTTGGGGTCTTGGGGTCTTGAGGTCTTGAGGTCTTGGGGTCTTGAGGTCTTGAGGTCTTGAGGTCTTGAGGTCTTGGGGTCTTCAGGGCTTGAGGGCTTGAGGGCTTGAGGGCCTGGGGGCCTGGGGGCCTGGGGGCCTGGGGGCCTGGGCGGTTTGGTTAACGCGGACTCACAATACCTTTGGGAGAAATTGGGGAGGGCGAGGATCCGCGGGAATCGTAATCCAGACCAGGGTCAACTTACCGGCGTTGAGGGTTACCCCGCTTACGTCGGCGTCGGGGTCGGCGTGTCGGCCGGCGGCGGTGGCGTCGGCGCCGGGTCCGCATGGACAATCCACGCCGACGAGCATGCGCTCCCTCCACAGAGCCGGTTGTGAATGCAGACGTCGATCCGATTGCTCTGCCGCGGCAGCAACTGGCACAGGGCCGAGTACGTGCTGGAGAACATGACCGGGGTGGGCCCGGTGCATCCCCCGGGGACTCGACAAGCTCATGCCCCGGGCGCCGGTGCCCCGGCCGTACGAAACGCAACCTCGCCTACGTGCAGGACGCGGTCGACTTTGCGAGCGAGCTTTCGGAATTGCAGCAGCTCGCGATCGCCGACGCGCAGACCTCCGGCGGCCTGTTGCTCGCCGTGCCGGCGGAAAGTGCCCCTAAGTTGGCACGCACCCTCGGAGATCACGGCGTCGAGGTGAGCGCCGAGATCGGCGCCATCACCGCCGAGCATCCCGGGCGCATCGTCATCGAACAGTAGCCGCGGGCGGCCGGAACGCTGACCCGTTCCGCTCCGGGTCCGTCGATTCCGTCAGCACTCGGAGCGGAACCGGCGACGGTTCCGCAGATCCACATCTGCCACCGCGCTTCTGCTCCGCACAGCAATGCGTGCTTTACGTTCTCCGTGATTCCTTGGTGCGGAATCCTGGCTGGCTGCGGGGACCCGTCGTCTAGGAGCCTGTCGGAGAAAGGCCCGCTCGTGCTGAGCTTGTCGAAGCACGAGCGGGCTCTGCCTTGATTTCACAGCATTTTCCGCTCGCCGTGAGCCCGTCGAAGGGCGAGGGGCC
>JAKLJW010000091.1 GCA_023150935.1 Candidatus Binatia bacterium
GACGACGGCGGGCGGCCGGCGGGCGTGGGCACCGTCAGCGGGCAGAAAACGCAACCCGACCGACCCGAGTACTGCCCCGCCAAGAATCGCTGCAAGTAACCGTGGTCTCATGGTTGCGCCCTGTCGACCTCCGGCCGCTTGTCAGCGGTGTGGAAGGCAAGTATCGGAGAACAAACAAGCACTACAGCGACGACCGCCACCATCAGCGCACATAACCGAAGAGTCGTCCGCATGGGCAACCGGACTCGTGGAGGCAGCCGACTGGTCATTGCAGTGCACCCGTAAGTGTAAGCCGGGGGTCCGACCACACCGTGCGCGAGACCGATCGGACCAGGTGGCAAGCCGAACGAGGTTGGAGACCAAACAGTGCGCACCCGCCGCAGGTGACGGAAGCTGATATCATGCCGCACGCTTGCCCAGTCGAGCGGGTTGCCGGGCAAAGGGATGGCGAGCTTTGGGAACGGACGCGTCGCACCATACCGCCCAGGCGACTCAAGGAACGTAGAAGCTTGGCATGTCATAGAGCCTCTTGACCTTAACCTGGTGGGGCGCGAAATCCGCGCCCAAGGAGGCCTCGATGGATTTCTTGAGGGATTCTGTGAAATCGGTCTCGCTCGTCTTGTCCCAGTCTCTGATGAGCACGACTACAGCGCCGTCGGCTTTGTCCTGTCCCACTGATACCAGGATCCTGGAGCGTCGTCCTTCCCGGTCGTAGTCCCTACCGAACTCAGCAAAGACCCGGTAAGAGAAGATATCGCTTTCCGTCGACAGTTTCTGCACCAGAGGTAGGTTGCTGCTGGGGCTAAGACCGAAGTTCCGTGAGACCTGGGAAACGGTGTCAACCGCCCGTTTCATCTGGACAGCGGTCATGCCAGCACCGGGGCGATCATCAGGGGCAACTGTCAGCAGTACAGCGTAAGAACAGCAGCCGCCTGCCGAGAAAAGCAGCCATGTAACTACCGATAGCCAGATGAATGATCGCCCAGAATCCATCAATAGCCAGCCGCCCATAGGATACCGGAAGCCGCGCCGAACGCGGCTGTACCGACGCCACGATACGCTTGACCGAAAATACCTGGTTCGACCCCGGGCCCGGTCCAAGCAGCACTGATCCACGCGGCATGAACTGCGGAATTCATGAATCCGCTTCGCCCGACTGCGAGGTCGTGGGCGATCGATGCGTTGTTCGCCTTGCTCCCACTTGCGGGGAACAGGGCCGAGTTGTCATGAGTGCCGGGCCAGTTGAGTCCCCCATGACTACCGAGGCGCGGAAACGCCGCTGTGGCCGCATTGTACAGTCCCTCGCCGAACACGCCAGCATCAAGAGCCATGACGCCTTCAGCGATCTCTATCGCGCCCTCTACAACGCCATGGATGGTCCCGTAGACGAAGCCCATCGCGTCTATGACGTCGGCCTTGAGCATGAGCCCGAGGTACGCGATAAACGCGGGTAGGCCGGACAGAGCGCCTGTGGAATCGCTAGTGAGCCCGGCGCAGCAGCCCCGCCTTTCGCCACCCAGGATCCCCATCAGCATCTCCGCCAAGCCTCCCCTCAGCCCGCCGCCGACCAGGCCGAATCCTCCTCCTCGACCTCCGCCTCCGGGCCCGTTGAACCCTCCCTGGGCAACGCCGCGGTACTGCAGCGTCGAGGCGAAATCGCGGGCGGCGATGCCCTAGCCGTCCTCAGGCTCACCGGATGCTCCAGTTCCTTCCTCGACGACTTCCAGACGACCACCGACCTTCCTGACTCTCAAACCGAAGATCTTGAAGCACAGACCGAAGAACGTCCCAAAGAAGAGACTCATGATGGCGACGAACCCCGCGAATGAGATCTCGTCGGTAAGCACAAGAAACGAATCCACCCATCGCATCACAGAGAATGCTGCCACTACTGCCAAGAGCGCTCCCGGAACCAAGCTGATGACGAACAGATACACACGCATGCCTCAGTTCCCCTTCAAATGGCTGTAACCCGCCCAAACAGTGGGCGTGCCGAGCGCTGGCGCAAGAAGATAGTCGTTTATTCCGACGCCGATGAGGAAGCCGCTGCCAAAGAGCAGCGCTCCTCCACCGATGGTCAGGAGCATGCTGTCTCCGATCATTGCCAGCGGCACGAGCGCAACCCCGATGCCCGACTGCGCACCGACAGCCGAGCTGAGATGGCTGAGGTCGGCCATACCGGCCTGCGCAAGAACCCCGCCCGTCCACGCGATGGCCCCACCCGCCGCCATAATTGCCGCGCCGGTCATGACCCCTTCGACCGTTGGGCCGACGCTTCCATCGTGTGGGCTCAGACTCACCGCATATCCCTGCGCCGCCCCCTCGCCGACCGGATCGACGCTCACACTCCCGGCGCCGCCTTCCAGGTCATACGAAAACCCGAAACCCGCTCGGATGGCCTCACTCGCTGCGCTCGCAAACGCACGACCGTCGCCTCCGAGTATCCCCGTCAGCATCGCCGCCAGGGTGACCGCTTGACCCTCTGCCGACCCTGCCCTCAGTCCCCCTCCAACAAACCCCAGCCCGCCACCTCGACCCCCACCCGCCGGTCCGTTGAACCCTCCGTAGCCAATACCGCGGTACTGCATCACTGACGCGAAGTCGCTCGTGGCGATGTTGTGGTAGAAGAAGGACTGAATGGGCATGGCCTGGCTCATCGCGGCCATCTCACCGCCGAGACCCACGAACATCCCCGTCGGGTCGGTGTACCGCACCGGATTCCAGCCCACGTACGCGTACGGCTGCAGGTACTCCCGCACCGGGTCCTGACTGACGAACTGCACCAGTTGCGGGTCGTAGAAACGCGCCCCGTAGTCGTAGAGCG
>JAKLJW010000092.1 GCA_023150935.1 Candidatus Binatia bacterium
GGGGCGAACGGGCTGGTTGTTCGCTTTGGGTTGCGGGCGGTAGCCCGCGCTGAGCTACCAGGCCGCGGGTTTCTGGTGCGGCGCGAAGAAATCGGATGGGCACGTTGGGTCATATCTTGAGGTGGTGGACGAAGCCCGCCCCGAGACGCCACTTTCTTGTTGACGACGTTGGCGGTGCGATGGTAAACGACGCGCCACTAACGGTCCGGGGGGCCGATCGGCACCCGGCGCAACGAAAACGGGAGGCGCAATGAAGGGGTTGATTCGCAGTTTCGCTCGGGGATTGACCGCCGCTCTGGTTGCCGGGAGCATGACGCTCGGCTCGCAGGCGTTGGCGTCGACGATAACGCAGAACACGTCGTGGACCATCGACCGGGCGGGTACGAGCACCAAGTACCGCGTTACCGGGTACGGCGACTCGATCTATGCCGGCTACTACGGGTCGCTTTCGCGAGTCGCCAAGCGCGCCGCACCGGGGGTCGACGGGGAGTACCTGCAGAAGCTGTGGAACAGCGACATCGAGGTGATCCGCCGTACGAAGTCGGGCGCGGTCGCCAAGGACATTTACGACAACAAGATCGTCAAAGAAAAATCCTACATGCAGTCGAGCAACACGCGCGTCGTCACCTTCGAGATGTGCGGCAACGACTTCCTGCAGGCGCGCAGCAGTTTCAAGAACCAGACCGGCACGTGCAGCTTCTCGGGGATCAACACCGCGCTGGCGAACTGCACGACCTATCAGGAGAAGGCGATGCAGTACATCAACGCCAACGCCAGCGCCAACACGAAGCTGAAGGTGATCTCGAACATCTTCTACCCCGGCTACGACGCCGACAACACGCTGAGCAACTGCACCGTCAACGGCAGCAAGATCAACATGCGCGACATGTTCCTGCCCTACCTGGCGCAGAGCAACTGGCGCGCCTGCAACTTCGCCAAGAACTACGGCTTCGCGTGCGCGGACTCGTTCGCCCAGTACATGGCGGCCGACTACGACACCAACAGCGACGGGCTCGTGGACTCGGACGCCATCGCCTATCAGCTCAACGAAACCGAGGCGAATTACGTCAATCGCATCACGGTCACGCTGAAGTCGACGCTGCGCGACGCGAACTACAAGCGCGTTACCTCCTCGACCACGTACGACTACATTCAGTCGGATAACACTCACCCGACCTATCAGGGCAGCACGATTTACGTGGGCCTCTTCGGCGGCACCGGCTCGACGACGACCGCTCCGGACTACTCCGACGCCAGCATCGTCGGCGGCAAGAACCCGGCGTGGAACATGCTCGGCCACGAGCGCATGGGCTGGGCGCTGTCGGTGTACAACCCGGCCACCCCGTAATTCGCCCGGTGGTGGATTCCGCGCCCAGGTGAGGCGCAACGGGGGGGAGGGGACGCGTTCCCTCCCCCCGGTTTTTTTGCGGACTGCGCTTTCCCGCGTCCGATTTGCGATCGCTTCCGCCACGCCGCGAGGGCGTCCGTCGATCGCCTCACGACGAACCGCCGAGCACGAACCGCCCATGCAGTTCCCGATCCTTGTCCTGACACCCGTTACGCGCGCTCTCTCCGCCGCGCTGCTCGTGGTTAGCCGCGGGACGCTGTTGCTGCTGGCGCTCTATCATGTGCCCATGGTCGTACCCGCGCTTTACCATGTGTTCGAGCTGCCGCCGCTTTCGCCGCTCGAGGTCGAGCGGCTGCTGCTGGTGTTCTTTGCGCTGCCCGAGGTGGCGGCGCGCATCGTGTGCCGCGGAAGCGCGGCGATGGCGCGGGTCGACAGCGAGGCGTTGAACATCGAGCGCGGCGGCGACAGCGTTGCGTTGCCACTGCGCGAGTTGAGCGTCACGCCATGGTTGCTGCCGCTGCCGTCTTTCGGACTGCGGCTGCACGCGGGGGACACGGCATCCGTCTTGCCGGGGGTAGCGGCTGCCGATCCGGGTCCTCTCCTGTCGGCCATGGTGGCCGCGGGTGCGCCGGATGGAGTGGGGCACGCCGCGAGGCATCCGCTGGCGCGTTACGCTGCTGCGCGCGCGCGCTGCCGGCGGTGGCTCGACCGTCCGCCGGTCAAGTTCGTGGTGTACCCGCTGGTGCCCGCCGTTGTCCTGTTCCGGCTGCGTCAGATAGTCGCTTACGGCGGTGTGCTCGGCGAGTATCACCAGTTCGGGTTGCAGGCGTACCTGCTCGGCTTCGGGCTTTACTGGCTGCTGTCGGCGCTCTACCTGCTGCTGTTCGCCGCCGCGCTGCGTGGCCTTGCCGAGGCGGTTGTTCTGTCGGCGACGTGGGCGTTTCCAGGATGGGCGACGGGAGTCCGCAGGATCGTGGAGATCGTCAACCGGGCGGTTTACTACCTCGCGCCGCCGGCGCTGATGTTCGTGCGCCTCGTGCTGCAGTAGGGGCAGGGCGCCGCCGTCCCCTACGTATCGATCCCCGCATCGGGAGAGGAAGGATGGGTGTCGGTCGATCGGTTGCGGCGGGTGGGTGGCGCGCGTAGGCTCGCCAGGTAACATTGCACTCCCGAATATGGACGCGCATCGGAAAGACGCTTCGCGCTCCGGCAAACCCGGCATGCTCGGCCGCGGTTCGGCGGGGTGGGCCGCAGCGGTCGCGGTCTTCGCGGTGATCCTGGCGATCGCGGTGTGGATCGCACTGGCCCCTGCGGACGAGCC
>JAKLJW010000093.1 GCA_023150935.1 Candidatus Binatia bacterium
GAGGGCGTCGCCCGGTATGTGTGTCGGCGCCGCTGATCTCGGGCAGTTCGTGGCGCGATCGGGTCATTCTCCCGGCCGCCGCTGCTCGGTTCGGTCGCATCCCCTCACCTGACCTCTCCCTGCGGGAGAGGGACCTGACTCCGCGGCGGGGTGCTGTTGCCGTGGTGCGGCGGGTGGATCCCCTCGCCCGGCGAAGACTGTCGACAAGCGCGCTATCTCAGTCACCCCTGCTTCCGCGGGAATGACGCTTTTTCCGCGGGGGCACGCCCCGTTTACGGGGCGACCCGGTTGAGCCCGGCGATTCATCGCCGGGTGCAGCAAGCAGGTGGAACGCGCGTTCCGCGCGCGCCAGCCCTTGGGTTGCGGGCGTCGGCGCACGCCGAGACATTATCCGCCGATTGGCTTGTCGTCCGGGGCCCCGGCGAGGTCTGCGAAGTAACGGCGAACGCCCTCGCGCAGGTCGATGGCCGGCGCATACCCGAGGTCACGCCGGGCACGTTCCGCGGAGTAGAAGTACGGCTTGCCGATGACGCGCACCGCGTAGCGGGTGAGCAGCGGCGGTTGGCCTGTCGCCCATCCCGCGGCTTCCATGATTGCGGCCAGACCCCACGCCACCGGATAGGGCAGGTGGCGGCGCGGTGCCGGCACGCCGAGGGCCTCGGCCACCAGCGCGATGAACTCGTTCCACGTTGGATTGCCGGCGTTGCTCAGGTTGTACACTCCGCCGGCGGCCCGCGGGTCGACGAGCACGCGGGCCAGAAAGTCGACGGCATCGTCGACGTGAAAGGCGTCGACGATGTTGGTGCCCGGTCCGACGATGCGCGCCCGGCCGGCGCGCAGGTTGTCGACCATCTTCGGGAGGAACTTGTCGTCGCCGGGCCCGTAGATGACCGTCGGCCGCACGATCGTCAGACCGAGCTTTCCCCGATCCGCCAGCGTCGTGACGATCCGCTCCGCGTCGATCTTCGTGTCGCCGTACGGATCGTTGATCTTCTTGAGCGGAAAATCTTCGGTCACCTTGACGCCAACCGGGCGCCCGTAAACCGACACCGAACTCATGTGTACGAAGCGTCGCACCCCGGCCCGCTCGGCCTCCTCGGCGACGTGACGCGTGCCGTCACGGTTGATCGCGTTGCAGCGCTCGAAAGTTTGTCCGTAGCCGACCGCTCCGGCGAGATGAACGACCGCGTCTTGTCCCGCCATCGTCCCGGCGAGGCTCGGGCCGCGGGTGATGTCGCCGCGGGCCAGACTGACGTCGTTCCACGGCGGGACGGTTTCCTGCGGGAGCAGCAGCGCCGTAACGAGGTGTCCGTCGGCCTGCAAGCGCGGCAACAGCCGCTTCCCGATGAATCCCGATGCCCCGGTTACAAAGACCCGCATGCGGGTCTTCCTACGGGTTTGGCAGGACCCAACGCAAGCCGCGCGTTGGCCGCGCGCGGAGCGAGCGGCCGCGCGCTCCTTCCCACCGTCGCCCGTGTCGTTGTAGGCTCGCGCCATGAGCATTGCGGATTCGAGCGTGTCTTCGGAAGTGAGTGCCTGGTTGATGAGGGGCCTCGATGCCACCCTGGGTGCCCGGCTGGTGCGGGCAACAGCCGAAGAGGTGGTCGTCGAGTACGACGTCGATGAGCGCCATCTGCAGCCCTACGGCATCGTGCACGGCGGGATGCACTGCGCCATGGTCGAAACCGTGTGTTCTCTCGGCGCCGGCCTGGCGGCGCACGCGCGCGGGCAGGCGGTTGTCGGAGTGGAGAACCACACCAGTTTCATCCGCGCGGTGCGCCGTGGCCGGGTGCGGGTCACCGGTGTTCCGGTGACGCGCGGCCGCAGGTCCCAGGTGTGGGAAGCGACGGCGCGGAACGAGGCCGGCGAGATCGTGTCTACCGGCCGAGTGCGGTTGCTCTGCCTCGATCCGGGCAGCGACCTCGCCGGAGAAGCCGTACCCAGTCGTCACGAAGGCTCGCCGTAATCGTCATGGGCGGCCGTCGGATCGTTATCCTGGTCGGATTCGTTCTGCTCGTTGCGACGGGGGCGAACCCGATCCCACCCGCATTGGCACAAGGAGGACCGCGCATGGCACTGACACTGACATCCCCGAACTTCGCGCCGAACGGCGCCATACCGGCAAAGTTCACCTGCGAGGGCGACGACGTGTCGCCGGCACTACATTGGTCGGGCGTGCCGGCCGGAACGAAGAGCCTGGCATTGATCGTCGACGACCCCGACGCGCCTGACCCGCAGGCCCCGCGCATGACCTGGGTCCACTGGGTCCTGTACAACATCCCGCCGGCGGCCGGCGGCCTTCCCGAGGACATCGCCGCGGCCCAACTGCCGGCGGGCACCCGCGAAGGCCTCAACGATTGGAAGCGCACCGGTTACGGCGGGCCGTGCCCGCCCATCGGCCGGCATCGGTACTTCCACAAGCTGTACGCGCTGGACGTCGTGCTGCCCGATCTCGCGACTCCCGCCAAAGCCGCGCTGGAGAAAGCGATGGCAGGGCACGTCGTCGGGCAGGCCGAACTGATCGGTACCTACCAGAAGGGACGGTAGACGGGAGCGGGCAACGTCGCTGCCGGGCACGGCTGCGCGGCGGCGCCTTCCCGTTCGTCCCGAGTAGCGCCTTCTCGATGACCCGATCGCCCTGAGTAGCCGATATCTTCTCAATCGGCGT
>JAKLJW010000094.1 GCA_023150935.1 Candidatus Binatia bacterium
ATTGCTGGTCAGGCGATGGGTTGCGGGCGCCAGCCCGCGCTAGGCTCGTCGAAGGGTGAACGGGAGTTTATCGACAGTCTCTGCGGGGGGAATCCCCGACTCTCGGGGTCTATTCATCGGGGGGTTATTCAGAAGAGGATCTCCCACGCTGCGGCCACTGATGCGACGCCGCTGACCTCGAGCCCGCCGGTTGGTGGGAGATGTCGCCGCGCGGAGTCCGGCACCAGGGCGCGCCGGAAGCCGAGCTTGGCGGCTTCCCGCAAACGCGGCTCGATCTGACTGACGGCCCGCACCTCGCCCGCAAGGCCGACTTCGCCGACGAGGATGAGGTGGGGGTCGATGGGTCGGTCGAGGAAGCTCGAGGCCACGGCCGCTGCCACTCCGAGATCGGCTGCGGGTTCGTCGATGCGAACTCCGCCGGCCACGTTTACGAAGATGTCGTGTCCGAAGAGTTGCGCGCCGAGCTTCTTCTCGAGGATGGCGACCAGCAAGGCGACCCGATTGGGATCGAGCCCGAGGGTTGTGCGCCGTGGGGTACCGAGCGCCGAAGGCGAGACTAGCGCCTGCACCTCGACCAGGATCGGGCGGGTGCCCTCCATGCTCGCGACCACCACCGAACCGGGCACGTCCTGGGGCCGTTCGGCGAGGAACAGGGCCGAAGGGTTTTCCACCGGTTGCAGGCCCGTGCCCTTCATGTCGAACACGCCGATCTCGTTGGTCGAACCGAAGCGGTTCTTGGCGGCGCGCAGAATCCGGAACGGATGGCCGCGGTCGCCCTCGAAGTACAGGACCGTATCGACCATGTGTTCGAGCACGCGCGGGCCTGCCAGTGCGCCTTCCTTGGTTACGTGGCCGATGAGCACGGTGGCACGCCCGGTACGTTTGGCGTGACTGACCAGTTGCGCGGCGCTTTCGCGCACCTGGCCGATGCTACCCGGAGCGGAGGCGAGCCCTTCGGTGAACACGGTCTGGATCGAATCGACGGCAATGGCGACGGGCGCCAGTCGTTCGATGTGTTCGAGGATGCGCTCCACGCAGGTTTCCGGAAGCACGATGAGCCGCTCGGCCTCCGGAGCCGTCGGCAGTCCGAGTCGATCGGCGCGCAACTTGATTTGCTGCGGGGATTCCTCGCCGGAGACGTAGAGGACGGTGCCGGTACGGGCCAGTGCGGCGAGGAGCTGGAGGGCGAGGGTGGACTTGCCGATGCCGGGGTCGCCGCCCACCAGTACCACCGAGCCCGGCACGACGCCGCCGCCGAGGACGCGGTCGAGCTCGCCGATACCCGAAGCCCAGCGTTCCTCGTCACCGCCGGTCAGGGCAGTCAGGGGCGCGGGTATCGCCGCGGTCCGCGGCGGTCCGCGGCGGCCGATCGGTGCGGTGTCGATCTGCTCTTCGACCAGGCTGTTCCAGGCGTTGCAGTCCGGGCAGCGTCCCAGCCAGCTAGCCGACTGAAAGCCGCACGTCTGACAGGCGAAGATCGCGCGCGGGCGGGCCATGCCTGCGGCGTCACAGTTGCAGAGCGACGCCGAACTGGTCGGGTTCGAGGCGGATGCCGATATAGAAAGGCCCGAATAACCCGTAGACGGCGCTTGCCGGGTCGTAGCGCAATTCGTAGACGATGTCGCGGATGGCCTTGAGGTCGCGGGAGAACAGGGTCACGCCCCACTCCCAGTCGTCAAGTCCGGTACAGGTCGTGATGAGTTGACTGACGCGGTCGGCGAATCGCCGGCCGGCCTCTCCGTGTCCCAGCATGAGCCGCTTGCGCTCCTCGAAACCGAGTTTGTACCAGTTGTCCCCGTCGCGCCGTGCTTTGGCCATCGGGTAAAAGCACAGGATCGGGTAATTCTCCGGCAGCCGCGGATGGAGCCGCGACTCCGCGTAAGCCGCGGTGCGCTTGCGCAGCGCCGCGAAGCGCGCCGCGAATTCCGGGGCCGCCGGGTCGAGCTTATGTTCCTCGATGAGCAACCGAGCCCAGTCGCGCTCGTCGGAGATATACTCGCTCGCCTCGCTCATCGAAAGAAACGAGTACACGGGCGTCAGGCACGACCCGAGCGCGGTCGCTGCGACCTCCTGCGAGAGCCGTTGCAGGCGCCACAGATCGGGGTGAACCGCGACGAAGCCGAGATCGAACTTGGTCACCCCCGCCGTGGCGATGACCTGCAGGTCCGCCTCGGCGACCCGGCCACCGATCCATCGTTGCATCTCTTCGATTGCCGCTGTGCGCGCGCCGTCGGTCAGCGCTCGCCAGCGCGCGCGGTCGACACGATAGAAGAGGTGCATGACGGGCCAGCCCGCCGAGGGCACGAGCCCGCTGGGCCACTCGCTCATGGGAGCGCTCCTTCCGTTACGGACGATTGCATCCAGTCTCGTAGTGCACGGGGGTTGCCCCTGCAAGCCATCGGCGGCGGGTCTAAGTACTCGTCGGCATAAGTATGGCAACTTATCCGCAGCCGCTCACCCTGATTTGCGATTTCCGAGTTTGCGCGCACGGCGCGAAGAACTTTCCAGATGATCGAGGAGCAGTACCCACCGTTCGTGCCGAGTAGCGCCGTCTCGACAACCCGATCGCCCTGAGTAGCCGATGTCTTCTCAATCGGCGTATC
>JAKLJW010000095.1 GCA_023150935.1 Candidatus Binatia bacterium
GGGTTGCGGGCGACGCCCGCGCCGAGCTGTAGCACTGGTTGAGCGGGTTTGCCGGGTCGGGATTCGGCAGGCCGGTCGGCAAGGTCTTGAAGAAATGCGCGCCGCGGTACGTGAACGCCGGCGGGTAGTAAAACCCGTTCGGCTGCTTCCAGCCGATGGCGGCGTCGAGCACGACCATCTTGTGCGGGTCGATGCCTTGCGATGGATCGCCCGGTGCCGGCTGTGTCGTCGACCCGTAGATCCCGCACGGCAACTCCATCTCGCACGTCGACTTGTCCATGCACGGCTGCGGATCGCACTCCCAGGCGCCGACATTGAGGAACAGATTGCCGTCGGCGAAGTGCGGCCCATCGTAGATGTTGATCAGCCGCTTCGGCTGGAAACCGCCGGTCCAGAAGCCCGTGCCCTCGACGTCGATGTTGCACGTGATGTTGCCGCCCGCCGCGCAGGGCGCGTAGCGCGCGAGGTTGTCTTTCGCCGTCACCAAGAACACCGGCCCCGACCGCTTTGCCCACGGGCCGCCGCCGTGCTGGGTGGTGCCGACGAACAGGCTGTTCTTTACCAGCGAGAAGTACCCGGGCGGCACCTGAATCCAACTGCCGGCCGACACGAACGTCACGCCGCCGAAGAGCTGGTCGGTCACCGCCGAGTTCAACAGTAGGTAGAACCATGGCCGCAGCCAGATCGAGCCGTAGTTGCGCTCGGCCCAGTTGAACGAGGTCGTGAAGCGATCGACGATCGTGGTGACGCAGGATTCCGTGTTGGGTTCGAGGCCGGTCGCCGGATCGGATGCGCCGGCGGCGCAGTTCGTGAAATTCCTGCGGTTGGGGTGGATCGGCTGGAAGTTGCCGACCACGGCTGGACGCAGGTAATTGTCGCCCAGGTCGGCGGCGGGCTTGAGACTGCCGTGGGTGTCGGCGGTATACGGGTTCGCTACCGGTGTGAACCCGGTGTTCTGCGCTTCTCCGAGTGCCGCCGGCGATACCTCTGCCGATGCCGTCAGCGCGTAGGTCGCGGTCGTACATCCGTTGCCGCGGAAGCGCAGCAGCGGCGCCTGGTACGCACCGGCGAGATTGTAGTTCGCGTAACCGTCGAAGCTGTGGTGCATGGCGCTCGGCCCGCTGACCCCGGAACCGAGCAGCCAGAAGCACGAACCGAAGCCGTGGACGCCGACCGCCTGATTGCCGACGAACTCGTTGTACGAGTTCATTGCCCAGAACATCACCGGCATGTAGCTGTCGGACCCGGTGCGCAGGGCAGGGCCGTACCGGTTGTTCGGACCGCACGGGGTCGGAGGCGCCGGCGGGTCGAGGCACGTACACTGCGTCGCGTGCGGCCCGGGGCAGACGCCGTCGAGGATCGGCGGGACGAATCGCGCCGTGTCCGGAGCCGTCGGCGTGGCGCCGGGCCAGTTTGCCGGGTCGGCCTGCAACGCACGCCGAGTGCGATGTTTACGCAGCTCATGACTTCGTCTACGTTCACCTGCGCGTCTCTGTCGCAATCGCCGTCGCACCGATTGATCGCCGGCAAGGTCTCGGCGCCGGCAGCGGGCAGCAAGACCGGAAGCCAGGTCGCAACCACGAAGCAGAACCAGGCGCGTAGGAATGGAGCCCGCATAACGTCCTCCGGAAAGAATCGTTCGGTACACGAGTTCATAGGCCCGGCTACGCACTAACTCGACCGGTCACGGCCCGGTCGCCTCGATGAGCCGCCTTCTCCTGGCGGGGTCGCGACGCGCGTTCCCCCCGCCTGCGTTGCCCCCCCATTGCCGATGCGAGTACATTGCCACATCTGTGTCGTACTCCGCTTGCTCGGCGCGCCTTTACGCCGCCAGTCGCACTCAAACGTCAACCGGTCGCCTACCGCCCGGAACTCACGCGCGGCGGGCACGAGGGGCAGCCTCAATCCGGCAGAATGGCCCGGTGCCCGCCGTCGC
>JAKLJW010000096.1 GCA_023150935.1 Candidatus Binatia bacterium
TTGACGGAGCTCGCGCTCGGCGGCGACCCGTTCGCTGACGTCCCGCTGAAGGCCGCAGAAATTGGCGATGCGGCCGTGGGCGGACACGGGCGCAGGCCGTGGGGCGCCTGGATGAAACATGGCGTTGTTCTTGCCTTACAAGATAGATAAAGTAAGACATCCAGGCTCAGGGAGGATATTGATGGATTCAGCGTACGTAACGACGAAGGGGCAACTTGTGGTGCCGGCACGGTTGCGCCGCAAGTACGGCATCAAGGCGGGAACACGAGTCCGTTTCCTGGAACGCGATCGGGAGATCATCTTGCAGCCCGTCACCCGGCAGTACATCCGCAGCGTCTGCGGCTTGCTCGCGGAGGCGGGCCCCGCCACACCGGAGCTGTTGAAGGAGCGCGCGCGCGACCGACAACGAGAGGAGAGGCGCGGTGGTAAGTCCCGTACTCGATAGTTTTGCGTTGCTGGTGTTTCTGTTCAAAGAGAAGGGACACCAGAAGCTCGTCGACGTATTCGACCAGGCGGCCGAAACCGACCAGGCTGCCCTCATTGCCGCACCCAACTGGGCTGAGGTGCGGTACATCGTGCAGCGCAAAGTGGGATTGGAACGGTGGGGGGAGGTCCGATCCACCGTCCTGGCGCTTCCGCTTCAGGTCGTCGCCGCGGACCAGGCGCTGGCCGAATCGGCGGGCGCCCTGAAGGCGGCGAAGAAGATGTCGCTCGCCGACTGCTTTGCCGCCGCGCTGGCGCAGCAGAAGCAGGCGGCGGTGTGCACCGGCGATCCGGAGTTCAAAGCGGTGGAGAAGGAGGTGAAGGTCATCTGGCTGTGAAGTGCGAACTGACGAGACACCCATCCGCGACGGCCGTGCGCAACCGCGCTAGTACGTTGGCGACCGGCAACCGGACGTGCTGGCGGTGGTCTGATGCGGCGGTGGCTCGCGCCGTCGACGTATCATGTGGACTCCCGAAATCCCTGTGTTCGAGGTGACGACCGTGCCGTTAATCAACCGGGCCAGGGGTTGCCGGACACCCGGGGTTGTTCTCCGAATGAGGACACCTGCTCGACGGGCGCAATTCCTTCGCTGGCCTGCCGGTGCAACCGCGGGTGGCCCGATCGCCGGTCCTCCTGCTCCGTTAGCAAGCCCTGGTCGTAAAGGTCCTGCAATCGCCGCAGGCGCTCGGCGGGGGTCCCGGCGCCCGGATCGCGCGAACCGGCTCCCGAGACGTCGGTGCCGTCGCTGTACAGCACGACATCCACCGGCGACGCGAGCGTCATCGGGCTCCTGAATATGTAAAGGATCCCCGACGTGAAGATCGCCCCGAATAGACGCCCGACCGCAAACCGACGCTTCAACTCCCCCTCCTCCGGCATGTATCCGTCGAGAACGATGCGATACCGGTGCGGTTCGCCCAGATCGCCGCGCGACACCGCGACTTCCACCGGGCTGACGCCAACGATCTTGTCGTTCACGAATACCTGCGCCCCAGGCGGAGACGAACGAATCACCGCATGCTCGGCGCAGCCGGCGAACCCGGCCGCCAGTCCTACCACCATCGACATCCGCAACGCGCGCCGTGTGCTTAGCATGCCTGCCCTCTCCCTTCGTTGCCCCGTCGGGGCGTGTCTCGGCGGCTTCTGGAGCGTGCCGGCGCGCAGGCAGTTGGCCCCGCTGCGGGAAATGCTCG
>JAKLJW010000097.1 GCA_023150935.1 Candidatus Binatia bacterium
CTTACATTGCTCCGCGACCATCGCGGAGACAATATAGGGTCCGAATGGACGATTCCTCGATGAGGGGATTGAGACGACCAACGCGGCGATTGCGTTCCCGAAATTGAAGTCCGAATGGACGATTCCTCGATGAGGGGATTGAGACAGCGCCCGTTCTCGAACTGTACCCGGATTTCGTGTGGGTCCGAATGGACGATTCCTCGATGAGGGGATTGAGACGAGGTTTACCGACCCCGTAGCGCGATTCACCCATACTGGTCCGAATGGACGATTCCTCGATGAGGGGATTGAGACTTCACTCGACCACATGGCGAGCTTGCCATCCCATGGCCGTCCGAATGGACGATTCCTCGATGAGGGGATTGAGACGCCGAGCCCTTCGGCTCGGACTCGGACTTGGCCTTCGCCGTCCGAATGGACGATTCCTCGATGAGGGGATTGAGACGCGTCCGCCAGCATGTCGTCGCAGGCCTCGCGATGCTCGTCCGAATGGACGATTCCTCGATGAGGGGATTGAGACCAGTGCCTGTGTCATCGCCTCGGCGATGAGAGGCAAGTCCGAATGGACGATTCCTCGATGAGGGGATTGAGACACCCCGTCGGGCAGCCGCATGTCGGCCTGTAAGTTGGTGTCCGAATGGACGATTCCTCGATGAGGGGATTGAGACTACTCAGTCATTTTTCCTCCGCATGGCGCGCCAATATTGTCCGAATGGACGATTCCTCGATGAGGGGATTGAGACCGCACGCGGATCTCGTGCGGCGTCAGGTTGACTATGTCCGAATGGACGATTCCTCGATGAGGGGATTGAGACAACGCCGCCGATGTCCCGTTCTCGAACCGCACGCGGGTCCGAATGGACGATTCCTCGATGAGGGGATTGAGACTTGGACGACCGGGCCAGCGAGCCTTCCGGTGGGACGGTCCGAATGGACGATTCCTCGATGAGGGGATTGAGACGGGCGGCAGAGGAGCACCGCGTTGGAGGGGTGATCGGTGTCCGAATGGACGATTCCTCGATGAGGGGATTGAGACGCGTGCGAATAGTTTTCCCACGTGAAATTCTCCTACTTGTCCGAATGGACGATTCCTCGATGAGGGGATTGAGACTCACACGCCGACTGGGACCGCCTCCCCCGGGGTTACGTCCGAATGGACGATTCCTCGATGAGGGGATTGAGACCGCTCGCTTCCTCCCTTCAGGCGGTTGATTCCACCAGGTCCGAATGGACGATTCCTCGATGAGGGGATTGAGACTCCTCTCGTGTGTACCCTTTCATTTCCTGTCCCTTTCGGGTCCGAATGGACGATTCCTCGATGAGGGGATTGAGACTCTAGCTCAGAGAGCTTCAGTTCTGGGACGTCTTTGCCGTCCGAATGGACGATTCCTCGATGAGGGGATTGAGACCCATCGGCCCATCTGGGCCGATGGCATCCAGGAACGCGTCCGAATGGACGATTCCTCGATGAGGGGATTGAGACATGTACGTC
>JAKLJW010000098.1 GCA_023150935.1 Candidatus Binatia bacterium
CCGGTGCAAGCGGGCACATGGGTAACAGAATAGACCGGGCACATGGGTAACACTTCATGGCCGGTCCGGTCTTCGGTTTTGCGGTTGTGGAGAACGGAAGGAGCCCGTAGGGCGACTGGAGTTCTCCACAACCGCGCGCGCGGCGCGCGCGGCGGCCCGGTCCCGGCGAGTGGCCGGGCGGTAGGCCAGCAGCGTGCGGGTGTGACTGTCGAACAGCCCCAGGGCGACGGGACCGAAGCAGACGCGCCAATGACGATCACTGACCGCCTCGAGCCCCACCGGCTCGCCTACCAGGGCTTCGCTCAGATACACACAGCCGCCCTGCCACTTGATCTCGCCGCTGGTCCGCACCCGGCGGACTTCAACATGCGCGGGATAGACGATCTCCGGCAGGACCGCGGGATACGCCCGGGGCGAGGGGCCGTACCACTGGGCGGGCACCGTATCGTTCAACGCCTCATGCGGGCGCTCGGTGTTGAAGATCCGCCGAAAGCGGTTGAAGCCGCGTTGCTGCGCGGCGGCCGTGGCGCACGGGGGCGAGGCGGCCTCGCGCTGCAGCGTGCGATGCATGCGCTCATGACACCCGTTCTGGTCGGGGCGTCCGGGCACGATGCGTTCGAGCTCAATGCCCAGCTTGATCCACCACACCGACAGCGCTGACAGCCCGCCCAGCCCGGCCGAGGCAAACGGGCTCCCATTGTCGCTGCGGATCGCGTCGGGCAGCCCATGCTCCCGAAACACGCGCTCGAAAATCGGGCGGGCGCACTGCCCGGTCAGGCGCTTCACGCACCGACACTCGAGCAAGTAGCGGCTGTATAGGTCGGAGATCGTCAGCGGATCGCACCGCTGTCCGTTGCCCAGCCGAAACCAGCCCTTGTAATCCACCGCCCAGACCTGATTGGCCTCCCTCGGCGTGCGCAATCCATGCCGGGGGACCCCCGTGCTCTTGCGGCGGCGCCGGCGCGCGCGCACCAGGCCCTGCCGCTTGAGGATGGCGCCCGCCGTGCTCGGCGCCGGCCACCCGAGCTCGGGGTGCGTCCGCTGCAACACCGCCACCAACTTCCGCGGCCCCCAGAACGGATGCTGGTGCCGCGCCGCGATCAGCTGCCTTGCCACCTCCGGCGCGGTGGCGTGGGGCTGATGGTGTGGGGCCCGACTGCGCTCCGCCAACCCGGCCAGGCCCGCGTCGCGATAGCGCTTCAGCCATTTGTAGCCGCTCTTGCGACTCACGCCGTACAGCGCGCACACCTCGCTCATGCTCCAGCCGCTCTCCTCGTCCAGGCACGCGGCGATGAACTTCAACCGTTGCTCCTCCACACGGGTCTCCTTCCACGGCATGCACCACCTCCTTGGTGCCCATGCCTGTAGGTGTTACCCATGTGCCCGGTCCAATCTGTTACCTATGTGCCCGGTTTGTAC
>JAKLJW010000099.1 GCA_023150935.1 Candidatus Binatia bacterium
TTTCAGTTGGATTCGTAGTCAATTCGGCTTTCATTGGTGCAGGGGTTGCTTATGCGAAGCAGGAAGCTCAAAGAGAAAGTGGGACCTAACCCCTCCATCGAGCGGACATGCCCCGGCAAGCCGGGTCATGCCGCTCATGTCGAACGTTAGGCCCCGAGGAGGAAGCGGTGCAGGTCGTTGAAATCGACGGAGCGCAGTTCAGCACATTGGAAGAGTTCTTCGCTCACTTTGCCGAACGAGCGGGTACTGCAGGGTGGGGTACCAATCTGGATGCGTTCAACGATGTACTGCGCGGCGGATTCGGAACCCCAGATGCTGGCTTCATTCTTCGCTGGAAGAATCACGCGCTGTCTCGGGAGCGGCTGGGGTACCTGGAGGCGGCCCGTCAGCTTGAGCGCCGGTTAGAGTCTTGTCATCCTTCAAACAGGCAGCAGGTTGCCGATGCTTTGGCAGAGGTAAGGGAGCAGAAGGGCGCTACGGTGTTTGAGTGGTTGCTTGAAATCATTCGTGAGCATGGGCCAGGCGGCAACGAAGCTGATGATGGTGTTCTCCTGGAGCTGGCGTGAGCGCGTGGCCTAACCCCTCCATCGAGCGGACAGTTGTCGGCAAGCCGCCAACTGCCGCTCATGTCGAACGTTAGGCGCCCATCCAGAGAGAGCGCGCTGCTATGCGTCAGCAAGTCGAGCATCTTCTAAGCTTCGGTGTACTTCCATCGGAGCAGTCGGCTACCGTTGAGCATCTGCGGCAAGTTGAGTCTGCCCTCGCTGCCATAGTGACGCCGCTGTCAAATGACGAAGCGTGTGCTCTGGTCACTCTGTTCGGTCAGGATGGTTGCTTTGGCCTGGCTTGGTCACTTGTCCATCTCATCGAAAGCGCGCCTGGTTGGCCCGTGCCCGAGTGTCTTGTTTGCTCAACCAATCCTTGGGTCGTGGCACTCAAAGAGCGGGCAAAAAACCAGGCTCCTTCTCCGAGCACGCTTCCAGGGGGCGTTTCGTGAGCGAGGCGCCTAACCCCTCCATCGAGCGGACATGCCCCGGCAAGCCGGGTCATGCCGCTCATGTCGAACGTTAGGCCTGCTCTATGAGATTCCGAATCGAATTCATCGCGCAAAGGGAGCGACCGGCGTACTTGTTCGCCCGCCAGCTCGAGGCAGGCAAATTCTCGGTTTCCGCAACGTCGCGCCTGAGTGGCGTCCCCATCAAACCGTACGTCTCGCAGCCTCGCGCGCTCACACCGGATGGAAAGCCCGATTTGTCGATATTCACCTTTGTCCTAGCCACAGCAAACGACTTGCCAAAGCTAAAAGTTGGGCAAGAGGTAGAGCTCAGTAACGACAGTCAATGAACAACTCAGCCTCTTCGTCCTGGCAATCCGCGCCGTTCT
>JAKLJW010000100.1 GCA_023150935.1 Candidatus Binatia bacterium
GAACGTGTTGTTGTCGTTGGGGTACACGTTGCTGGCGAACGCGGTGGAGACCGCCGTGCAGGTTGTGGGGCTGGACCCGTATCTCGGGGCATTGCACGACGTGGCGTACGGGCGGCCTTCGTTGGTGTGCGATCTGATGGAGGAGTACAGGAGTGTGATTGTGGACCCGATGGTGGTGGCGTGTTTGAATCAGCGGGCGTTTACGCCGGACGATTTCGAGGGGGCTGGCGAGGGGGAGCCGGTCCGGTTCAAGCGACCGGCGTTACGGTGGTTTGTGGAGTTATTCGAGCGGCGGATTCGGGGCGAGGTGCTGTACGCGCCGCGCAACCAGCGTCTGACGTACCGGCAGGTCATCGAGGAGCAGGTGCGGCAATTCGCACGCTATCTTATGGGTGCGGAGGAGCAGTACCGGCCCCTGGCAGTGCGCTAAGGCGGTACGGTCCAACCTCCAGGCCCTCAAGCCCCCAGGACCCCAGGACCCCAGGACCCATGTTCACCGTCATCGCTTTCGACGTGAGCGACGACCGGCGCCGGTACCGGGTGGTCAAGGCGTTGCGGCGGTATGCGGTGCGGGTACAGAAGTCGGTGTTCGAGGCGCCGGAGTTGACGCCGCAGGGATTTCGGCGGTTGCGGCAGCAGTTGGAGGAGTCGATCGACGCGAGTCGGGATCGGGTGCATTACTACTTCCTGTGCGGGGGGTGTGTGAGCCGGGTGGAGACGAGTGGGCGGGCGCGGGTGACGCGCCGGGAGGAATGGAGGGTGGTATGAGTGCGACGCTCCCCGGGGGTTGGCTGGCGACGGTGCCAAGTGCGCGAAAAGGCGATCGCACGGAGGGCGCCGGGCGCGGAGAGTGTCGCGGCGAGAAAATTATGATAAGGCAACGCCTTAGCGGCGGCCGCGACGAATGGGCAACGGGTTGTCCACAGCCGAGACAGAGAGTGTCGCAAAAGGAGGTGAGGAACCGCAAGCATGCAGCGAAAACGACAAGGTGAGTCCGAATGGACGATTCCTCGATGAGGGGATTGAGACGGCAACGGCGTCCGTTGCCAAGCGACGGACCGATCCAGTCCGAATGGACGATTCCTCGATGAGGGGATTGAGACATGGCCTCTCGCATAGCCTCGGCGATCAGGGGCAAGGCGTCCGAATGGACGATTCCTCGATGAGGGGATTGAGACCTAGCCCTATCAGGGCCAGACTGGCCAAGCAGACCAGTCCGAATGGACGATTCCTCGATGAGGGGATTGAGACTCCCGGATCCGGGAGAGGCTCCCGGTCCGGCGACGAATCCT
>JAKLJW010000101.1 GCA_023150935.1 Candidatus Binatia bacterium
CCTGCACGACCGCCGGCCAGTGCAACGGCTGTACGCCGAACACCCGGTGCACGGGCGCCGGTGTACCGGTGGCCTGTTGCACGGGCGTCAACCAGGGCACGTGCCCGCTTCTGGGGAGCTGCGCGGTGGTTCAGAACAAGAACTCCGTGGTGGTTCCGCGCATCGCTCTCAACGGCGTCTGCGTGCCCCGCAACGGCGCCAACGGCGACCTCGGTTGCACGCTCGACGCCGACTGCCGCTCCTGCGTGGGCGGCACCAACGACGGCCTGACCTGCCTGCCCGGCCAGGGAGCCCCGGGCAGCGGTCAGCAGGACCCATGTCCGGGCGGCGGCACCTGCACCGGCACGGCGACCACCTGCCAGCTACCGGAGCTGACCATGGAGGTCGGTCCTACGGATCCGGGCACCGGCGAGGCACAGGTCACGATTCCGAAGGACAGCCTCGTGCTGATGCCCGCCGCGGCCGGTTCGATCGGAACGGTCTGCGTCAAGGCCGGCAGCGACGGGGTGGGCGTTCTCGACTGCAACGGCGGCCGGCCGAACCTCGACGTCACGCTGAGCCGGGATCACAACCTCATACCGGGTAGTCCCGGCAACTCGGGCTCGGCCAACGGCCTGCCCGACGATCCGGAGTGCGACGACAACTACGTCCTGCCCGATGCCTCGCTGAGCCGCCCGTGCGTCGAAGGCACGGCACGGTGCAACAGCGGCACCAACCAGGACATGCTGTGTACGGTGGAAAGCGACTGCCCGCCGGTGGACCCGGAAATCAAGCGGTGTGCACTGTGCAACACGGCGACCATCACCCAGCATCCGGGCATCTGCAACAGCCCGACGAAGGTCGAACTGAGCGGGACCTACAACAGCGGCGGCTTGCTGCTGTCGATGCCGCTGGCACTGACCGTTCTCAAGGGCGCCGTGCTCGGTCCCGACAACCTGCCGTGCACCCCGGACGACACGGCTAACCCGGCCTCCCCGGTGGGCGTGTTGTTGTCGAGCGGGACGAGCATCATGCGGATGTACGACGTCAACAACATCGCCAACAACAAGATCGCCCCCGGCGAGACCTGCCCGATTGTCGGCCCTTGCGTCGCTCAGCTCACCGGCACGCCGGTGGCGTCGTGCAGCTCTCTGTACTCTCTGGGCGATCCGGGCGGTTTGCAGCTCAGTGGCGGATTCGGAGCGTTCGACATCGACCTGACGCTCGATCTCGTCACCGTCTTCCAGTTCAAGCTGGTGAAGCCGTAACCGAAACCCCAGGGCCCCCCTCCCCGCAACCGGG
>JAKLJW010000102.1 GCA_023150935.1 Candidatus Binatia bacterium
CTTTGGGAGGAGACCGCCCCAGTCAAACTGCCTACCATGCACTGTCCCCGATCCGGATGACGGACCCAGGTTAGAACCTCAAACACACCAGGGTGGTATTTCAAGGACGGCTCCACAGAGACTGGCGTCTCTGCTTCAAAGCCTCCCACCTATCCTACACAAGTCTGTTCAAAGTCCAATGCAAAGCTACAGTAAAGGTTCACGGGGTCTTTCCGTCTAGCAGCGGGGAGATTGCATCTTCACAAACATTTCAACTTCGCTGAGTCTCGGGTTGAGACAGTGTGGCCATCGTTACGCCATTCGTGCAGGTCGGAACTTACCCGACAAGGAATTTCGCTACCTTAGGACCGTTATAGTTACGGCCGCCGTTTACCGGGGCTTCGATCAAGAGCTTGCACCCCATCACTTAACCTTCCGGCACCGGGCAGGCGTCACACCCTATACGTCCACTTTCGTGTTTGCAGAGTGCTGTGTTTTTATTAAACAGTCGCAGCCACCTTTTCACTGCAACCCCATCGGCCTTCGTCCGCGAGGGACTACAACCTACCGGGGCACACCTTCTCCCGAAGTTACGGTGTCAATTTGCCGAGTTCCTTAACCCGAGTTCTCTCAAGCGCCTTAGAATTCTCATCCTACCCACCTGTGTCGGTTTGCGGTACGGTCGATTATGAGCTGAAGCTTAGAGGCTTTTCCTGGAAGCATGGGATTACTCACTTCAGGTCCGTAGACCCTCGTCATCACGTCTCGGCATTGACCAACCGGATTTGCCTGATTGATCTGCCTACCGGCTTAAACGACCTATTCCAACAGGCCGCTGAGCTACCCTTCTCCGTCCCCCCATCGCACTCATAATCGGTACAGGAATTTTAACCTGTTTCCCATCGACTACGCATTTCTGCCTCGCCTTAGGGGCCGACTCACCCTACGCCGATGAACGTTGCGTAGGAAACCTTGCGCTTACGGCGAGGGGGCTTTTCACCCCCTTTAACGCTACTCATGTCAGCATTCGCACTTCTGATACCTCCAGCAGGGTTTACACCACCACCTTCGCAGGCCTACAGAACGCTCTCCTACCATATGACCTAAGTCATATCCGCAGCTTCGGTTACATGCTTGAGCCCCGTTACATCTTCCGCGCAGGACGACTCGACCAGTGAGCTATTACGCTTTCTTTAAAGGATGGCTGCTTCTAAGCCAACCTCCTAGCTGTCTATGCCTTCCCACCTCGTTTGCCACTT
>JAKLJW010000103.1 GCA_023150935.1 Candidatus Binatia bacterium
GGCGGCGTATCGACGGACAGGCTCGGCAGGGGCGCGCCCCTCGATACGGAGCCCAGGGGAAGGGCTCCTACTCGGGGTGAACGGGCTGGTTGTTCGCTTTGGGTTGCGGGCGGTAGCCCGCGCTGAGGGTGCGCCCTTGCATCATGCTCGACCTGCGTCCCGGACTTCCTTGCCCGGGCGGCGCGGGGGCGACCGCCGGTTGGGTCCTGCGCCGAACGAGCCCGACTGACCGTCACCAATGGTCTCAAAGCCGCGCCGCAGGGGATTCCCGCCGGCCCCGACGCCTGGCCCGCATCTCTCGACCGACATCAAGACCCGTGCCGCACGCCCGCCCCCCCCCGAGCGGCCGATCAGGTTGGGGGGAACGCCGATTCCGCCGACGATTTGTACCCTCTCCAGGCACATTGTGCCGCGCGGAGTCACGCATCATTTCACGGGAGGGTTCTCAAATGCGGAGCAACGGCCTGCAACCGCGCCACCGACGACAACCTGCCCTGTCCGGAGCCTATGGCATACACCCGGCAAGCCGAAAAACGGCGGCTACCGGGTTTGCCGGTATGCCCGTGCCCGGTGCGCATGCGGGTTCCTTGACGCGGTCCCTGAGGCAATCGGTCGAAACCCTCGCCGTAACGATCGTCCTCGTCACGGCGCTTGCCCGCGGCGCCGCCGCACAAGGAAACGTCTCCATCGGCAGCAGCAGCATCACGGGTTGCTGCGACACCACAGTCGGCGTCACCGTGGACAGCGCCGACAGCAGTCTCCAGTTCGTTTCGGGGTGGGGTGGCACCTCCGCATGTATCCGAAGAGACTTGACAATACATAATAAACAGGCCTGAATCGGGGGCTTGCAGGGCCGCTTTTGGGCCCCGAAATGGTGGCGTGCAGGGAGGTGGGCATGGCGCGTGCGCATCGGATCCACGTGTCGGGGCACGTGTGGCACCTGACCCATCGGTGTCACGACCGGCGGTTCCTGCTGAAGTTTCTCGAAGAGGCGCCGCCCCGCGCCGCCGTGGGGCCGCGTCAAGCGCGGGACCGCGGATGCAGGGTTGGCGCAACCGGGAGACCGGAATGGACAGAAACCCCTTCGGAGTAGCCCTGTTCCCCTTTTTGCCTCTTCACGGAATCGAGTGGGTGACTTTTGACCATTTCGCGCGTGGAAGACGGGGCGGGGGCGGCGCGGGCCGGT
>JAKLJW010000104.1 GCA_023150935.1 Candidatus Binatia bacterium
TTTCCTTGAGGTGCTTCAGGACCTCGAAGGCATCCACCGCGGGCACAATGGCGAACGGATCGCCGTTGGCGACGGCGGGCGCTTCGATGCCGGGCCAGCGCTTCTTCAGATGTTCGACGATGGCATTGAAGTCCATGGCACTCCGGCGCTCCCCTTGCGCTTACCTTTTGCTTCCCGTCGGTTTTGAACGAATCCCCGAAACCCCTAGCCCGGCGGCTGCTACGCCTTGACCAGTTTCGCGCCGCCCGAATGGCGCGCGAAGGGGTCGTGCGCGTGCGGATCCTCGACGACGATCGGGGTACGCGGCTTGGGCGTCTTGCCCTGCTTGCGCAGCACGCGCTCCTCGTGGATCACCTCGCGCAGCTTGAAGACGCCCTCGATCAGCGCCTCGGGCCGCGGCGGGCAGCCGGGCACGTAGACGTCGACGGGGATGTACTTATCGATGCCCTTCAGCACGCTGTAGCTGTACTTGCAGAAGGGCCCGCCGGCGTTGGCGCAGCTGCCCATGCTGATGACCCACTTGGGCTCGGGCATCTGTTCGTACAGGCGCTTCACGCGGCTGGCCATCTTCAGCGTGATGGTGCCGGCGACGATCATCAGGTCGGCCTGGCGCGGCGTACTGCGCGGGATCATGCCGAATCGGTCGCTGTCGTACTTGCTGGCGCCCCACTGCATCAGCTCGATGCCGCAGCAGGCGGTGGCGAAGAGCAGGTACCAGAGGCTGTGCTCCTTGCCCAGGTTGAGCAACGTGTCGACGTTGGTGAAGATCACGTTCTCTTCGTCGAATCTATTCTGCAGGATGCCCATGACGGCCTTCCTTTCGGTGCAGCGCGGACTAGACGGCCTTCTCCGACGGCGCGATGGGCGCAGCGGAGATCTTCTCCCAGCTGCGCAGGCCGCGTTCGGTCGGCATGCGGAAGCTGCGGATCCAGTCCAGGTCGCCCTTCTTGAGAATGTAAACCAGGCCCAGGCCCAGCACGTCGAAGAAGAACATCAGCTGGACGACCATCAGCACGGCCAGCGCCGGCGAGTC
>JAKLJW010000105.1 GCA_023150935.1 Candidatus Binatia bacterium
ACAAGGGAGCTCTCCTTCGTCCCGGAAGACCAAGGAGAGGCGAACCCTCTCGGGGAGCTTGAGTCAAGCTCCCCGAGAGGCGCTTCGCCGCGTTCCCTCACGCAGCGCGTTCAGATCGCCGCGGAATCCCCTCGCCAGAAGTGGCGGTGCTCATTCGGACTCGGTATCGGCGCGATCCTTTCCGGGTTCGTTCCGTCTCAATCCCCTCATCGAGGAATCGTCCATTCGGACAGATCGACGTTGCGGTGCGGCGGATCGACGTTCTGTGCCGTCTCAATCCCCTCATCGAGGAATCGTCCATTCGGACAAAGAAATATGACCAAGGGCAAGGGCAAGGGCAAGGCGGTCTCAATCCCCTCATCGAGGAATCGTCCATTCGGACAGTGGTATGCTCGCGTCCTCGTCCATGACGGGGTTGTGTCTCAATCCCCTCATCGAGGAATCGTCCATTCGGACGTAGGGCGCGGAAAGGCGGAGCGTAGGGCAGCCTACGTCTCAATCCCCTCATCGAGGAATCGTCCATTCGGACTTGGTGATCATCAACGACTGACGGGGGTATCAACCCCGTCTCAATCCCCTCATCGAGGAATCGTCCATTCGGACAGTCGGTGTCGATAACAGGGTACGGATACGCCTGGAAGTCTCAATCCCCTCATCGAGGAATCGTCCATTCGGACTGCCGGTTCCCGAGTCTCCGGGAGGCGGCCGCCGTTCTGTCTCAATCCCCTCATCGAGGAATCGTCCATTCGGACTTGCCGCTCGCTGCAGGAGCGGCTCGCCCGCAGGCTGTCTCAATCCCCTCATCGAGGAATCGTCCATTCGGACGAGCGTGGGTCCGGACATCGAGCACGAATGGCATATGAGTCTCAATCCCCTCATCGAGGAATCGTCCATTCGGACCGAAGTACATGTTGGGAGAGGGCAACGAAGCAGAGTCTCAATCCCCTCATCGAGGAATCGTCCATTCGGACCCATATGGATTAACCGGGCGACAGGCTCGGTGAACCTGTCTCAATCCC
>JAKLJW010000106.1 GCA_023150935.1 Candidatus Binatia bacterium
GGGACTCGAAGTTCATCTCGAAGGCGTGCGTGTTGTTGCCGACGGACTTGGCGCGAAGGCGCCCTTCGCGCGCCAGGCGGGCTTCAAGTTCCGTTTCCGGCAGCGCGTTCAGCAGGCCCGCCATGGCGAGCGGGATGCGGGCCTCGCGGATGAAATCCGCCATGATGCGGTCGATGTCGGCGGGCTCGTTGTCGAATCCCACGATCAGGCCCGTGCAAATCTCCATGCCTGCGCTCTGTATCTTCTCGATCTGCGCCAGGAGTTTGGCAGGCGTGTTGTGCGCGCGAAAGTCGGTGTTAAGGATCTTGTGGGTCTCGACCAGCGAGGCTTCGTGGGGCGTCTCGATACCGACGAAGACCATGTCGAAGCCTGCTTCGTGCATCAGTGCCAGCAGTTCGTCGTCGTCGGCCATGGAAATGGTCGCCTCGGTGTACAGTCGGAACGGGTAGCCGTACGTCCGCTGCCACTGCACCAGCGCCGGCAAGACCTCTCCGATGACGGCCTTCTTGTTGCCGATGAAGTTGTCGTCGACGACAAATAGCGCGCCTTCAAAACCCACCGCGCGGATGGCGTCGAGTTCGGCCAGCAGCCGGGAAACGCCCTTCAGGCGCGGCTTGCGCCCGTACTGGGTCCAGATATCGCAGAACTCGCATCCCACCGGACAGCCCCGGCTGATCTGCACGGCCATGGAGCCGTAGCGGCGGTGGTCGAGCAGATCGAAGCGCGGCACTGTCGTCTGCGCAAGCGCGGGGCGCTCTCCCACAATCAGCGAGACGTCGCCCGCAAAGTGCGCACGGATGCGCGCGGCCTTTTTCTCGTCGGTGACGTGCCCGTAGGCTCTGCGGGCACAGCCGGCCGACCAGTCGGCCACGAATTGTGCCAGACCGTGCTCGGCTTCTCCGATGAAATAGTGGTCTGCCCCGCGTACCTGCTCGAATCCCGTATTTACCAGGGGCCCGCC
>JAKLJW010000107.1:0-444 GCA_023150935.1 Candidatus Binatia bacterium
GCCGTAGCGTGATGCGCAGCGCATCCAACCGCCCACTGGCCTCCCGCAGCGTCTCCGCCTTGTCCGCGCGCCGGTTGGCTACCGTCAGCGACACCAGCATTTGCAGCGCATCCTCCAGAATCACGCGGCCCAGGAGTCCCCGCTGGGCGCGCGGGAACCGGTTCACGTGAGTATACAACCCCGCGCACAGATCGTACGACTTCTGTACCACCGGGATGAGATCCGCAGCCCGTAAAGCCATCGCATCGGCTCGCAGCGACTTGCCCTCGGATCGGGGTCGGTTCCCGTCAGCGGGGCAGATGGCGGACACCCACGTCTCTATTCGGGGGATGCGAGGACCTCCACGGTATGGGTGTCCAACCAGCACCCTTTCCGATCCGGCGCCGGCTGGTGAGCTTCGGCGGTCGGCTTCCACCCCGTTCACGTACTCAGCGAAGCGGTACA
>JAKLJW010000107.1:454-958 GCA_023150935.1 Candidatus Binatia bacterium
CGACCGATTGGACGTCCACGAGGGAGCGGCCGTGTACGAGTACGTGAACGAGTACGAGTACGGAGAAGAGCCCGGCGCGGCGGGGGGCGGATGGCGGACTCCCACATCGCTATTCGGAGGATGCAAGGACCTCGACGGTATGGGTGTCCAGCCAGCACGGTACTGTCGGCCCGGGCGGCGATCTCAGTCGTGTCGGCCGGCGCTGGGAGTGGGTGTCCGTCCTCATCCCGTCATCTCGCGCCCCTCGGCCCGCTCGGCCTCAGCCTCCTAGAAAGGCTTCGACCACCACCCCCCCTGAGCGGAATGTAGTGCCGACTCTTGATGGCAGGTTGTTGGAATGCCTGGAATATACCCCGCGAACTGTGGAAGTTGGGCTAGGTCTCCCGGACCGGCTCCGCAAGGAGCCACTCGTAGGCGGGCAGGACCTCGATCCGTGGCGCGTCGACCCGCGCGAGCGCGTCGCGGTCGAGCACCAAGAGCCGCGGCGTCGCGCGCGGATGGTCC
>JAKLJW010000108.1 GCA_023150935.1 Candidatus Binatia bacterium
TGCGGATCGCGCGCGACTGACCGGCCGGTGCCGCCGATTTCGAGCGACGCCCGACGGTCGACGCTAGTACCACGTCTTCCGCTTCGGATCCCAGTACAGCCACGCGCGCACGCCGCTGCGGTCGAAGGGCTTCCAGCCGCCCTCGGGCTGCGCCAGCCTGTCGGCGATCGCGTACCAGGTCAGCGGGTTGACGCCGATGCCGAAATGGCTCGCCTCGACCTCGATGTTCTCGTGCAGCGGCGTGACCTTCTCGACGCTGCATTGCCAGGCGACGATGCCGTCGGTGCGGCTGTAGATCGAGGTCGTCGGCACCGACGGCGGCGTGCGCAACGGCTCGTGGATCGCGGGCGCGCCGATGCGGTGCTCGGTGACCAGTTCGTACAGCCGCCAGGCGTTGGTCGCCTTCGGATGCCCGGTGAACGGCGTGCCCATCGTGATCACCGAGCGCACGTCGCCCGGGAGTTCCTTCGCGAACTCGCGCGCGTAGATGCCGCCGAGGCTCCAGCCGATCAGGCTCAGTTTGCGCTTGTGCCGCTTGCGGATCGCCTTGATCCGTTCGCGGCACGCGTCGAGCACGCCTGCGCGCGGGCCGCGGTTCGTACCCTGTTCCCAGCCGTAAGCGGCGTAGCCGCGGCCCTCGAGAAACCGGCGCAGCGGCCGCGTCGACGCGTCAGAGGCGAGCAACCCCGGAAACACCAGCACCGGATGGCCGTCGCCCTCGGGCGCGTTGGCGAGCAGCGGCTGCGCGAGCCGCGTATCGCCGATCCAGTTCGGGGCGACGAGGAGCAGGCGCATGGTGCCGCTAATGCCCCTTCGGCGCGCTCCCGCGGTAGACGTAGGTCGTGCTGCAGTAGGGGCAGCGGATCTCGCCGGCATGGGCGATGTCGAGGAAGACGCGCGGGTGGTAGCACCAG
>JAKLJW010000109.1 GCA_023150935.1 Candidatus Binatia bacterium
GTTCGCGCCGCCGACGACTCGGTGCCCTTCGCCGAGCACCTGATCCACCGGACCGAGAAGGGCCACATGGTGCGCAGCAAGTCGGAGCTGGTGATCGCGAACATGCTGTTCCAGCTCGGTATCCCCTACGAGTACGAGCGCGTGCTCGACGGGACGACCGTACCGGGCCGCCTGCGCCCCGACTTCTCGTTCGTCACGGCTGATGGCGACCTACTTGTCTGGGAGCACCTCGGCATGCTCAGCCGTCCCGACTACAAGCGGGGTTGGGAGTGGAAGCGCGCCTGGTACGGGAAGAACGGCATCGCCGAAGGCAAGACGCTGTTTACGTCTACGGAGGAGGACGGCAAGGGCCTCGACTCGGCCGAGCTGAAGAAGACGGCACTGACGATTAGGAGTCTGCTTGAGTAGTCCGTCGAACAACCGATTGCAGCGGCCGGTCCGCTGCGCGGCCCGCCGCTAGTCCGGGAAAGTAGACGCACGAAGCGATGGAGCCCGTACCGTCGACAGTCACGAAGACCTACCCGCCGCGCGGCCCGCTGCAACAGTACAGGTTCGCGGAGGGGACGGCCTTCAGGTGTCTCCGTTGCGGAGACACGAAGAAGTCGAAGTTGATCACGGTTTACGCTGGAGATTGGTCTCGGAAGCTCTGCAACGGATGCTACGGTCGGCTGCTTTCGCTCTATGAGATCAAGGCAGGAACTGAAGCAGAGGACCAGCGGGCCGAACAACTTGCAGAGCTCCTGCTTTCACTCGCCAGTATCGACCAACAGCGCGAAGCCGAGCGTCTCTTCAAGGCGTCCGACAACCGAGCGAATGCGCTATGCCCTGAGGCTCTGCGCTTCATTGCGACAGCGGAGCATGTCGCCACGCAGTTGGAAGCGAACGCACAGCTAGAGTGGTCGCCCGCCGTGAT
>JAKLJW010000110.1 GCA_023150935.1 Candidatus Binatia bacterium
CGTGGTGATCCCGTGGCGCAGCTCGTGGGCGCCGCTCAGGTAGACGTCGCGCCAGGGACCGGACTCCGCCTGGTAGCCGAGCTGGTCGTAGGCGCGCGCGAGGAGCTCGCGGGCCTCGGCGTCGTCGGGGTCCGCGAAGACGGCGTGGTGCATCACCATCGCCACCCAGCGGTACTCGCCGCGCTCGAAGGACTCCCGCGCCTTGCGCTTCACCTCGGCGGCGCCGCCCATGAACTCGACGTAGCGCCGGGCGGCCTCGGCCGGGGGCAGGGGGTCCAGGTGTGCCGGGTTGCCGTCGAACCAGCCGAAGTAGTTCTGGTACACGGCCTTCGCGTCGTGGGAGACGGTGCCGTAGTAGCCGCGCACCGCGAAGGCCGTGCGCAGCGCCTCGGGCAGCTCGAGCTGCTCCGCGATCTCCTCGGGCCCGAGGCCCGCGTTGGCAAGGCGCAGGGTCTGGTCGTGGATGTACTTGTAGACGTCGCGCTGCTTGGCGAGGAAGTCGTGGATCCGCTCCTTCCCCCACACCGGCCAGTGATGGCTCGCGAACACCACCTCGGCGTCGGGCCACCGCCGCATCGCCTCGTCGATGTAGCCGCTCCAGAGCAGCGCGTCGCGCACCTTGGCGCCGCGCAGGGTGTAGAGGTTGTGGAGCGTGTGGGTGGCGATCTCGGCGGCGCACCAGGCCTGCTTCTCGGGCAGGTAGAAGGTGAGCTCGGCGGGCGCCTCCGAGTGGGGCGCGTACTGGAAGACGAAGCGCACGCCGTCGATCACGAGCTCCTGGCCGGTGTGGTCGATCGTCTCGGTCGGCAGGCGGAGCCCCATCGTGCCGCGCGCCGGGCCCTTGCCGAGGCCCGTGTCGACGTGCCCGCGCGGCGAGCGCGGCAGGTCGGTGCCGAACAT
>JAKLJW010000111.1:0-607 GCA_023150935.1 Candidatus Binatia bacterium
GCTCGATCAGCACCTTTTTTTCCTGAATGGCCTTGGTCACCTTTGCCCTGAGTCCGGGCATATCGGCCAGATCGGCAACCCGTATTCCGTTCCGCATGTATTTATCCACATAAGAAGGCCCGATTCCACGCCCGGTTGTACCGATCTTATCGGCACCCTTGCTGGTTTCCCGGATGGTATCCAACACTTTGTGGTAGGGGAAAATCAGGTGCGCTCCTCCCGAAATAAACAACCGTCCGGAAAGGTCAATGCCAAGCCGCGACACCATTTCAAGTTCTTCCTGCAACGCCAGCGGATCAATCACCACTCCATTTCCGATCAGACAGCGGGTTCCTTCATGAAAAACCCCCGAAGGCAGCAGGTGAAGAACAAAGGTCTGAGTTCCGAAGGAAATGGTATGCCCGGCATTGGCCCCGCCCTGATAGCGAGCCACAACCTGACAATCCTTCGAGAGCAGGTCCACAATTTTTCCTTTTCCTTCGTCGCCCCATTGGGCACCAACCACCACGACAACTGGCATATTGATTTTACTTTCTCTTTAAAATAAAAAACTCCGGTTCACCCTTCTGAAGGATGCCGGAGTTAAACTGGATTTCAGACTGATTTC
>JAKLJW010000111.1:617-858 GCA_023150935.1 Candidatus Binatia bacterium
GAAACTGTCAATGGCCTCTTCCACCGACTTGTGAGTCGTGAATACGGTAGACAGTTTGGTAATAACCAGAAGGCTTTGAATTCGTTCGGCCGGGTTTGCCAGTTTCAGCTGACCGCCGGCATTTCTCACGGTGGTGAGACCACCGATGAGCATTCCCAATCCGGAGGAATTCATAAAATTCACCCCACTCAGATCCAGAACCACCTTGACCTGGCCATTTCTGACCAGCTGATGGAGTCTG
>JAKLJW010000112.1 GCA_023150935.1 Candidatus Binatia bacterium
GAAGTGAACCTGGCGTTGTTCAATGCCAGACCGTTGGCGGAGGAGGCGGAGGAGGAATGAAGCAAGGGCTGTTGCCGTACGGGGTGGAGGTGGTGGAGGCAGCGGACACGGTGACGGGGCGGGCCGGGCTGCCTCTGGTGGTGGAGACGATGCGGGCGCTGGGTGTGGCGGGGATCATCGAGGATGAGCTGAGCATTCGGCGACGGGCCCGTGGGCACAGCGAGGTGCAAATGATCGAGGCGCTGGTGTTGTTGCTGGCCTCGGGCGGCGAGTGCCTCGACGACATCAACGGGCTACGCGCCGATCAGGGATTGTGCCGGCTGCTGGATCGCCCCCTGCCGTCGGCAGACGCGTTGCGGCGCTTTCTCTACGAGTTTCACGATGAGGCACTGATCCTCCAGGCCCAGGCGCAGCGCGCGCCGGGCACGCTGGCGTACATTCCAGCGGAGACGGCGGCGCTGCAGGGGCTTGCCCGCGTGAATGAGGGGCTCACGCGGGCGGTGGCGGCCCGGGGGAGGTCGCAGAAAGCGACCCTGGACCACGATGCGACGATTCTAGAGAGCCACAAGCAGGAGGCGTTGGCGCACTACAAGGGCGGGCGTGGGTATCAGCCGGCGGCGGTCTACTGGGTGGAGCAGGATTTGGCGATTGCGGACGAGTTTCGCGACGGGAACGTCCCGGCGGCGATGCGGAACCTCCCGCTGATCCAGCGGGCCTTCGCGAGCCTGCCGGCGACGGTGCGCGAGTATTTCTTTCGCGCCGATAGTGCGTGTTACGAGGAGAGCGTGCTGAAGTGGCTGGCGAACCCCGAGCGACCCGAAGGGCCGCAGGGGACGATCGG
>JAKLJW010000113.1 GCA_023150935.1 Candidatus Binatia bacterium
GAATCGTCCATTCGGACGCATAGTATGGCCAAGAAGGAAACACGGCGCGCCATGCGTCTCAATCCCCTCATCGAGGAATCGTCCATTCGGACCACCCCTGCCAAACCGGGGTGCTAACAGAACGTAGGTCTCAATCCCCTCATCGAGGAATCGTCCATTCGGACGAAGGCCATACGAGCGGCCTTAGACGGGAAGGAGGTGTCTCAATCCCCTCATCGAGGAATCGTCCATTCGGACATGGACGTAACGAAGTATTTGTTGGCGGAGGGGGTCTCAATCCCCTCATCGAGGAATCGTCCATTCGGACAAAGCGTTCTATACCGAAAACAAGGGAGCGTTCGGGACGTCTCAATCCCCTCATCGAGGAATCGTCCATTCGGACGAGAGAGAAGGAAACGCGGCGCGTGCTCCGCGAACGTCTCAATCCCCTCATCGAGGAATCGTCCATTCGGACGTAGCGTTCGCCGAATCGCCGAGGATGCGGTTTCCAGTCTCAATCCCCTCATCGAGGAATCGTCCATTCGGACTCACCCTCGAAGACACCAACCCCACCACCGGGCGGCAGTCTCAATCCCCTCATCGAGGAATCGTCCATTCGGACAAGGTTCTTGACTTTCCCGCGTGTTCGCCCTAAAGTCTCAATCCCCTCATCGAGGAATCGTCCATTCGGACCCTACCCCGGCATCCCGCCGAGGTAGGCTTCCGTTCGGTCTCAATCCCCTCATCGAGGAATCGTCCATTCGGACGAATATTACCGCCTTCTCTCGGAAGAAGATCCCCCGGAAGTCTCAATCCCCTCATCGAGGAATCGTCCATTCGGACCTACGCCCCGGATGC
>JAKLJW010000114.1 GCA_023150935.1 Candidatus Binatia bacterium
GGGTGAGGTCGCACGAGATCGCTGCGTCCTCGATGAGGTTGTGGCCGCTGGCGGGCGTGGTGCCGGCATTGGGAAGCATTCGCATGTGTAGGGCTAGCCCAACTTCGACAGTTACGAACAATTCTTGGGGGTGAGTTCGGGAATTGTCCAACGGTGGCGTGGGCTGCGGTTGGAGACGCGGTGTAGTGCCGACCAAGTGGCTTGCACACGTACGGTGAGGCGCGAGACACTGCGGCGCAGTGGAGGAGTGGCGGCGGGTGTATCTGCGGCATACGACGCGCTTCAAGGACGGCAAACCGCACACCTACTGGCGCCTGGTACGGTCGGTGCGCCGCGGGGGTATGAGTGGGCGCAGTACAGCGAAGGCACCTACATCCTGCGCACCAATATCACCGACTGGCCCCCCGAAGCTCTGTGGACCGCCTACGTGCAGCTGACCGAGGCCGAGGCCGCCTTCCGCATTCACAAGAGCGATCTGGCGATTCGTCCGATCCGGCATCAGAAGGCGTCGCGGATCAAAGCGCACGTCTACGTGATCAGCGCGGTCGGCGACTCGCTCGCCGTGTTCAGCCGCGACCCGGCCAGCGGACGCCTCGCCTTCGTCGAGGTGCACCGCGACGGCGTCGGCGGGGTCGACGGCCTCGCCGACGCGCGACAGCTCGCAACCAGCGCGGACGGCGGGCACCTCTGCGTCGCCAGCGCGCTCGCCTCTGCCGTCGTGGTGTTCACGCGCGACACCGCGACCGGCGAGCTGACCTTCGTGCAGGCTGTCCATGACCGCCTCGACGGCGTCCTCGGGCTTGCGGGCGCCCGCGGCGTGGTCG
>JAKLJW010000115.1 GCA_023150935.1 Candidatus Binatia bacterium
ACGGCCGCATCGCCAATTTCTGCGGCCTTCAGCGGGACGTCAGCGAACGGGTCGCCGCCGAGCGCGAGCTCCGTCAACTGCACGATCGGCTTGCCGAAACCGACCGGCTGAAGGACCAGTTTCTGGCCGCGTTTTCTCACGAGCTTCTGACGCCTCTCAACATCATCCTGGGTTACGCCGACATCCTCGGGGAGACGGCGGGCGCAGGTCTGGACGCGGAGTCGCGCGATTGCCTCGAACGTATCTCGCGAGGAGCGGCCAATCTGGCGAGAACGATCAACTCGACCCTCGACCTGGCGCGGCTGCGCATCAACGAGATCCGGCCGATTCCGCAAACGGTGGACGTGGCCGCGCTCGTCGCCGACACGGCCGAGCGTTTCGTGGCGCAAGCCGCCGCCAAGGGACTCGAACTTGTGTGCGCGGGCCCGGACGAGCCGGTGCCGGCACTGACCGATCCGGATCGCGTGCGACAGATCGTGAGCAATCTGATCGACAACGCCGTCAAGTTCACGGACCGGGGCCGCATCGAAGTCGTGGTCGGGGCAACGCCCGACGCCGTATCGATCGCCGTCGGGGACACCGGCATCGGCATTCAGCCGGCGGATCGGGCGCGGATCTTCGACGATTTTCGTCAGGCCGACGGCTCCTCCACCCGCGTTTACGGCGGCTGCGGTCTCGGCCTTTCGGTCTGTCGGCGACTGGTGCAACTGCTCGGCGGCACGATCGGCGTCGAGAGCGCGCCCGGGCAGGGCAGCCGATTCTCGGTAACGCTCCCCCGCCAGATACCGGCGAGCCCGGTCAAGTAGGACGT
>JAKLJW010000116.1 GCA_023150935.1 Candidatus Binatia bacterium
GGCGCTGGCGACGCGCCCGAAGCTGCTGCTGCTGGACGAGGTGGCCGCAGGGCTGACCGAAGGCGAGATCGAGGACATGGTGCGGCTGATCCGCCGCATGCGCGACGAGCTGGACCTGACCGTGATCTGGATCGAGCATGCGGTGACAGTGCTGCTGCGCCATGTGGAGCGCGTGATCGTGCTGCACCAGGGGCGCAAGATCGCCGACGGGCCGCCGGCCGAGGTGGTGCGCGACCGCGAGGTGATCGAGGCCTACCTGGGCGACGAGATGATGGACGAGCCGGTGGAGGCGACGCCATGATGTGGTGGCGCCCGGAGCCCTTCGCGCTCGGCGGCAGCGGTCGTGCGCACCTGAAGGTGCAGGGCCTGGCCGCCGGCTACGGGCCGTTCCTCGTGCTGCGCGACCTGACGCTCGAAGCCAGGCCCGGCCTCACGGTGATCCTCGGCCCCAACGGTGCCGGCAAGACGACGCTGCTCAAGGCGCTGGCCGGGCTGATCCCGCGCCGCGGCATCGTCACGCTGGACGGCGAGGACCTGCCCGAGAAGACGCACGAGATCGTGCGTGCCGGCGTCGCGCTGGTCGCCGAGGGGCGCTAGCTGTTCCCGCAGATGACGGTGACCGAGAACCTCGAGCTCGGCGGCTGGCTGGTCGGTACCCCTGCGCCGCCGCGTCGCGGCGACGGTCTCCCGAGGGGATTTCGCCAACTGGCGAAGCCGGATTGGCTCAGCGCCAAGGCCGAGCGCGCGCGCCGCATCGACGAGGCGTTCACCCACTTCCCGAAGCTGCGCGAACGCGCGAACCAGCTCGCCG
>JAKLJW010000117.1 GCA_023150935.1 Candidatus Binatia bacterium
TTTGACAGTTCCTCAAAGTCGCCGACACTGACGTGTTTGTAGGTTTTGATCTGAAATCCAGCCTTACGAAGATCCGCAATGGGGAAATCGGATAGATTGTCGTCCACGATTGCAACTTGGGCAACTTCTCGGAGTCTCGACATAGGGTACGGAGAAGGAAATTGATTCCTTGCGTACGCAGAGAACGTTCGGGGAGCGGAGAGCCGCTTGTGGGCGCGGCGCCAAAGCCAAGCTGCGCCACCCGCAAGCGGGACGACGATAGCCAAAGCGTTGGCGATCCAGTCCGTAGCCTTAAACCACTGAATGATGGAGTCCATGGCGGTATTCTGAGGCGAAGACTGGTGCAGAGCGCGTCTTGTGACGCATAACGTTCGACATGAGCGGCATGACCCGGCTTGCCGGGGCATGTCCGCTCGATGGAGGGGTTA
The DNA here is from genome assembly GCA_023150935.1 of Candidatus Binatia bacterium. Classification (NCBI taxonomy): domain Bacteria; phylum Candidatus Binatota; class Binatia (SeqCode); species Binatia bacterium. The sequence goes on from JAKLJW010000117.1 coordinate 429, forward strand.
GGTGCCTGCTTCGTAGAACGCTCCATTCACCTTACTCCCCAGTACGCCTCTGATTCAGCACAGACCGACTTTGAATGCCAATGCTTGACGGCTTTGCGCGTGTTGGCGGCATCCACTTCCGTTTGAGCGAGGGGGCGCCATTTGCTACTGCGGCGATACCCCTCGGCGAGTTCTACACCCGCGGGGTACTTGGCCAACGCCGCGAATTGCGCCGCCGCAAGCGACCTCTTGTTGGCACCACCTTCGGACGTTGGGTTGGCCAATTGAACACCATCGTCTTCCCACCCGCAAACATCACAAACGGCGAAAGAACCGTATTGGTCTTGCAGCGTCATGAAACCGCAGCAGGGGCACGGAATGTCTCGCATAC
>JAKLJW010000118.1 GCA_023150935.1 Candidatus Binatia bacterium
AGGTTGTGCGCGAGTTCTGGCGCCTCATGGCTACCAACGACTTTCATTCTGTCGCGGCAGTGTTGGCCCCGGAGTTTGTCTTGGAGTGGCCGCAGTCGAAGGAGCGCATTCGAGGTGCAGAGCGATTCGCACGCATGAATCACGAATACCCCGCGCACGGTCGGTGGGAGTTCATCGTCAACCGCATCGTTGCTGGTGAACTCGAAGCTGTCTCGGATGTTTCAGTCACGGATGGGGTGCAAACGGGGCGAGCAATCTCGTTCTTCACCTTCGCCCGGGGAGAGATCAGTCGCATCGTTGAGTTCTGGCCTGAGCCGTTCGCTGCCCCGGCCAACCGGGCCCACTTGGTCGAGGTCATGCCATGAACAGTGGCATCCTGGCGGTTAACCCCTCCATCGAGCGGACATGCCCCGGCAAACCGGGTCATGCCGCTCGTGTAGACCGTTAGCCACCATGGAACACGCAGCGTCTGCAACCATCGTCGAATTCGAGCCGCGGCATATTGACCCTGCCCGAGCGTTGTGGCTGGAGTCAGAAGGCGTCGGTCTTAGCAGCGCCGACGAGCCGAGCGCTCTGGCGAAGTTCCTGAGTCGCAATCCGGGACTGAGTTTCGTGGTGCAGCGTGAGGGTCAAGTTCTCGGTACTGTGCTTTGTGGACATGATGGTCGCCGAGGTCTCGTTCATCACTTGGTTGTCTCAAGCAGTTATCAGCGGCAGGGGCTTGGTCGGCGGTTGTTGAAGCAGGGGCTGTGGGCGCTTCAAGCCCAGGGTATCGAGAAGGTCCACCTGCTCGTATT
>JAKLJW010000119.1 GCA_023150935.1 Candidatus Binatia bacterium
AGCACCGCCGTCAGGTGGATGTGCTCGCTGGTCATGGTGCGGCCGCGCGAGTGCTCGACGCGGGTGCCGGGCGTGAAGTCCTCGAAGTAGGTGTCGGCGTTGGTGAGGTGGGCCAGCGCCTTGTAGTCGCGCGCCGGGTCGAAGGACGGCAGCCACAGCTCGACCGCCACCGCGTCGGGCTCGGCGCTGCCCGTGTGCAGCTCGGCCGCCTCGTCGCGCTTCCAGACCTGCACCTTGCGCTGCCAGGCCAGCACCACGGCCTCGTCGCGCGCGCCCAGGTTCTTGCGCGCCACCGACTGCACGTGCACGACCCCGAGCCGCGGGTTCGACTTCGAGGCGGAGACGCCGAGCACCTTGGTCTCGACCTCGATCGTGTCGCCCACGTAGACGGGCGCGCCGAAGCGCATGTCGATGTACTCGAGGTTGGCGCGGGCGTTCTCCGAGACGTCCTCGACGGTCTGGCTGAAGGCCAGCAGCATCACGAGCCCGGGCGGGCAGACGAGGCCCTCGAAGCCGTAGGTCCGCGCGTAGCGCGCGTTCTTGGCCAGCGGGTTCGTGGTCATCGTGAACTCGGTGAAGGTGCTGAAGAGGCCCTCGGTCAGGGTCTTGCCGCCCTTGTGCCGGAAGGTCTGCCCCGGCACGAAGTCCTCGAGGAAGTTGCCGATCGGCTTGCGGATCACGCGGGGCTCGGACACGGGGGCTCCTCCGGAGGCGAGCAGTCTACCCGTGCTCCCCCCGGGTTCAAGCTCGCGAGCGCCTCGGAGGCCGAAGGGCTTCCCGCTAGCTTTGGGCGCATG
>JAKLJW010000120.1 GCA_023150935.1 Candidatus Binatia bacterium
GGTCTGACTCGCCGATCTCGGTGAGCTTGAAGCGCAGGGCGTTGCCGGGGTCGATCCACGGCCGTTCCAGCCCATGCAGCAGCAGGTTCATGTGGCAGAGCAGATAGGGCAGAGGCTTGGGCTCGAAGCCGTAAAGGGCTTCGTCCTGCAACTGCCTGTGCTGCGGCACGGTCTTCACCTGCGCGAAAAGATGGTTGTAGGCCTCGACGAGGAAGCCGCCGGTGCCGGCAGCGGGATCGAGCACCGTCTCACCCAGACGTGGGTCGCTGACCTCGACCATGAAGCGCACCACGGCGCGCGGCGTGTAGAACTCGCCGGAGTCGCCGGCCGCGTCGCGCATCTCGCGCAGCAGGGATTCGTAGAGGCTGCCGAGGGTGTGCAGTTCGTCGCTCGACGTGAAGTGGATGGCGGAGACCTTGTTGATGACGTCGCGCAGCAGGTAGCCGCTCACCATGCGGTTCTGCACGCCGCGGAAGACGGTGGCGATGACGTCGCGGCGGTTGTCGCCGTTGGCGCTGGTGAGCCCGCGCAGGTAGGCGAAGAGGCCCTGGCCGCGCCGGCCGTCGGGGCCGACGGCCTCGTCCTGGCCGATGAAGGCGATGAGGTCGTCGCCGGTCATGCCCTGCGGGTCGGTGGCCCAGTCGCGCCATCGGTAGGGCGCTTCGACGGCGGGGCGGAAACGCTTGCCGGCCAGCGCCGCCTCTTCCTCGCGCTGAGTTTCCAGGTCGTCGAGGAACTTGAGGAACATGATCCAGGTGAGCATCGGCAGACGGTCGAGGTCGCCGTTGAGGCCCTT
>JAKLJW010000121.1 GCA_023150935.1 Candidatus Binatia bacterium
ACTCCTCCCCGCGACCTGCCCCGGGGACAGTGATCGCCCCGACGCTCAGGCACAGTCCCACGACGGCGGACTGCACCCACCGTGCCAGCCACCGCCGGGGACGTCCTCTGGAGCAGGTCGCTGTCATCCCGGGCTCCTCCATGGCCTGTGGCTTTAGCGCTTCAGAAGCTGTTCATGTCGAGCAGGAAGAGCTGGTCGGCGATCTGCTCCTGCGAGTCGACGAACAGCACCCGCGTGCCCGAGACGTCCAGGTGCGTCATCGCCAGTGCCGACTGCCCGAAGGCGAGTTGTCCGCCGCGCCGCGGCCGGCGCGTGAGCCAGAACAACGCCGCCGCGCCGAGGAGGAGCCACGCGCCGGTGGGCGACGTGGTAGTACCCCCGGCCAAGGTGCAGCCGTCGCCGTTGCCGGTGGTGGCAGTGCGGGTCGGTGTGGTGGTGGGAACTGCCGTTGCCGTGCGGGTCGGTGTGCCGGTGGCGGTTGGCGTCGGTGGCGGGGTTGCGGTCGAGGATGCCGTCGGCGCAGGAGTGGCGGTCGCCGTGGGCGCCGGCGTTGCCGACTGGCAGGGGGCCAGGGCGAGGAGAATTGGTCCCCCCCCGCTCGTACAGCCGCTCTCGGACGCCGTGCAACCAGTCTCGTCGAACTCCATCTGCCTTGCGACTCTGAGGCGAACCGGGTCGATGACGTACAGCTTGCCCGGACCGACCACGAAGACCGTGCCGTTCGCGGCCACGCGCACGTCGCGCCAGCTGCTCTCGCCGCGGAGCAGCGG
>JAKLJW010000122.1:0-401 GCA_023150935.1 Candidatus Binatia bacterium
GTCATCTGTCCTTGAGGGCGGGGTCGACGAGAGCGGCCCACCAGCGGCTGACCTGGGCAAGGTTGTTTGAGGTACGGATGAAATCGGGCACGCGGTGGCCGCGGCTCTGAGCGTCGGCGAGTATCTTGGCGATGCGGTCGCGCTCGGGATCGTCGTCGGCGCCGCCGTGGCCGAAGAGGTCGCCAATTCTTTGCGGCACGTCATCTGCGTTGCGGGTCGATCGCACCGACGGGGCGGGGATGGCGATGCCGCGCTTCTGCAGGGCCTCGGTCCACATGGCGTGGAAGTAGGCCGGTCGGGACCCGACGGCGATTGCCGTCGACGCCTGCTTGAAGTCGCCGAGCTTGTGATCGAGGACCTGCGACTCGCCGTCGCGGACGGCTTCGGCCGCGCGTTTCACG
>JAKLJW010000122.1:411-719 GCA_023150935.1 Candidatus Binatia bacterium
CGTAGTTGCCGTGGTTGCGCTCGGCGGCTCCGAGGATCTCGATCTGTTTCTCGACGAGCCAGTGCACCTGGCCGATCTGGTCGTCGGTGAAGCCGTACTTCGAGCGTAGTGCCCGGTCGGAAATGCTCGGGGCTGCGGCCGGAGGCCGATTCCCTTTGGCCGAAGATTTTTGGTCGTTAGCCGTAACGTCGTTAACGACCGTTTGAGTCTTCTTCACTGAGTCTTCTTTGTACGACACCGGTGTCGCATCAAGAGGCGACACGGCTGTCGTGTCCGGATGCGCCAATTCTGTCGTGTCCGGATGCGAC
>JAKLJW010000123.1 GCA_023150935.1 Candidatus Binatia bacterium
GGCCTATCTCCAGCAGCTCGCCATGGAGAGCAACGGCAAGCGCGTCACGGTCGACGGCGCGCCCATCACCGGCTACCAGACAAGTCCTGTGCTGTGGGGGGAGCCGGGCACCAACGGCCAGCACTCGTTTTACCAGTTGCTCCACCAGGGGACGAGGCTGGTGCCCTGCGATTTCATCGGCTTTGCCGAGTCGCTCAATCCCCTCGGCAACCATCACGATCTGCTGATGTCGAACGTTTTCGCGCAGGCCGAGGCGCTCGCGTTCGGCAGGTGAGGGCCGAGGGCACGCCGGAGTGGCTGGTCCCGCACCGCACGTTCGAGGGCAACCGCCCGAGCAGCGTGATCCTGGCCGAGCGGCTCACGCCGGCAACGCTCGGGAGCCTCGTGGCGCTCTACGAGCACAGCGTGTTCACGCAGGGGGCGATCTGGGACATCAACCCCTTCGATCAATGGGGCGTGGAACTCGGCAAGGCGCTCGCCACGCGCATCATCCCGGAACTGCAGAGCGCGACCCCACCGGAACTTCGCCACGACAGCTCCACCAACGCCCTGATACGCCGGTATCGCAGGGCGCGAGGGCGGTCCTGAGCGGAGCGCTGCCGGGTAGGGGGCCGGGCGAGGGCCTGCGGGGCAGACCCGCTCAGGGCGCCGGTCGGGCTTACGATGGGGCCCGGTGCTCCGAGACCGTCGCCCGACCGCTGCTACGCGCGGCAG
>JAKLJW010000124.1 GCA_023150935.1 Candidatus Binatia bacterium
GGCAATATAGCATGCGCGCTATAGACAGGCAAGGGCATTCAAGTGTGTGGCAGGTGTCTGAAATGGCCAAGTAGGGGCCGAAATCGTGTTCTATGCTCGATCAAGCAAATCCTGTAAACGTGCGATCAGCGGCGGCAAGCGATCATTGGCGGCTTCGTATAGCAGGCGGTGATCGATGCGCCCGTATTCGTGGGCCAGCTGTTGCGCTGGCGGCTCAGGCCGCATACAGCACCCTGGCGTCCCGCAGGATGGTCTTGCGGCGGTAGGTGTTCTCCAGAATTTCCGGCGTGACGATATCCACCTTGCGGCCGCTGAAAACGGCCGAGAAGGCATCCTGCATGGCGGGGATGTCGAACAGCGAGACCTTGCTGTCGGGCGAAAACTCCACCAGCAGGTCGACGTCGCTGTCCGGCGTCATTTCGCCGCGCGCCGCCGAGCCGAACAAGGCCAGTCGATTGATGCCGTACTTGCGGCAGAGCCGCTTGAGCTTGGCGAGGGGAGGCGCCAATGTGCCGGTGGCAGGCTGAGCGGAATACTCGGCTCGCGGCGAGTGCAGCGTGTGTGCGACGGGTTCGGCCTTGCGCCTTCGCTGCGCTTTCGGCGCCTTGGCCGTCTTCTCGGCGAAGACGGATGCCTTGCGGAAGATCTCGGCCAGCTCCGGATAGAACGGCGCGGCGTGGTTGGCGCGGTAGCGCACCTGGTTGCCGGCCG
>JAKLJW010000125.1 GCA_023150935.1 Candidatus Binatia bacterium
GCGCCCAGCTTCGTCGAGTTCGAGAGCGGGCTGGTTCGACCGCTGGCGATGTCGCCCGGCGGGACCCGTCTCTTCGCCGCCAACACGCCGAACAACCGGCTCGAGGTCTACACGATCGACGGCAGCGGCGGCCTCACCCTGGTGGCGACGGTGGCGGTCGGCATGGAGCCGGTCGCGGTGGCGGCCCGCTCCGACACCGAGGTCTGGGTGGTGAACCACCTCTCGGACAGCGTCTCGATCGTGGACGTGAGCACGCTCGCCTCCCCGAAGGTGGTGCGCACCCTCCTGGTCGGCGACGAGCCGCGCGACATCGTCTTCGCGGGCACGACCAAGCGTGCCTTCATCACCACCGCCCATCGCGGCCAGCAGCGCACCAACCCGAGCATCGCGGGCGTGCCCGGGGCGGGGGACCCCCAGCTCACCACGCCCGGCGTGAACCGCGCCGACGTGTGGGTCTTCGATCCGGCCGCGCTCGGCACGGGCTTCGGCGGGACGCCCGTGCGGATCATGACGCTCTTCGGGGACACACCGCGCCCGCTGGCGGTGAGCCCGAGCGGCAACACCGTCTACGCCGGCATCCACTTCTCCGGCAACCAGACGACGGCCGTCTCCGAGGGCAAGGTCTGCGACGGCTTCGGCACCAGCAACTGCACGAGTGGCGACACCGTGACCTCGCCGAACGGCCTCGCCGGCGGC
>JAKLJW010000126.1 GCA_023150935.1 Candidatus Binatia bacterium
GATGCTCCTCACGGGCGGCGCGCGGCTCGGCGTCGCCGACCTCCCCGCGGACACGCCGGCCGCCGCCCCCCGGGCCCCCCTGAGCATGCGTCCGATCGCGGACGTCGAGCGCGAGCTCATCCAGAACACGCTGAAGGACGTGGAGGGCAACCGTACCCGTGCCGCCGAGGCGCTCGGAATCTCGGCAAGGACGCTCTACCGCCGGATCAAGGAGCTGGGCCTGTCATAAAGGCGTGCCACATCGGCAGGAGAGGCGAGGGGGCTCCGGGGGCATCGCGGCCCACAAGTCGTTGTCGGGCAATGGGTTGCGTCGCCCGAGCCGAGTCTGGCACCTGATATGCGCTCCGTCGTCGCATGGCCAAGGTCTCGCAGAAAGTCATCGGCATCGATCTCGGCACGACCAACTCGGTCGTCTGCGTCTTCGAGGGCGGCAAGCCCATCGTGATCACGAACCCCGAGGGGGGGCGCACGACGCCCTCGGTCGTCGCGTTCACCGACTCCGGCGAGCGTCTCGTCGGGCAGGCGGCGAAGCGCCAGGCGATCGTCAACCCGCGGCGCACGATCTCCTCGATCAAGCGGTTCATGGGCCGCCGGCACGAGGAGGTGGCGTCGGAGGAGAAGCAGGTCTCCTACGAGCTCGTCGGCGCGCCGAAGGACCCGGTCAAGGTGAAGATCGGGGACAA
>JAKLJW010000127.1 GCA_023150935.1 Candidatus Binatia bacterium
GCGAAGGCGCCGGTTTCGCGGCGCAGATCATCGAGTTCTTCACCGCCGCTCCGCCGGCCATGGAACAGGCCGCGTAACGGGATGAAAGCCGAAACCGAAGCAGTCGTAAGCGATATCCGGAGTGCGCTGGCGCTGCTGAGGAGGCATCTTTGACTGGGACGTTTCCCTCAAGCGCCTCGACGAGTTGAACGCCCTGTGCGAGGATCCGAACCTGTGGTCCGACCAGGAAAAAGCCCAGTCCATCATGAAGGAGCGCACCCGAAAAATCCCTGAGCGAAATCAAGGCGAAGGCGGAGAAACTTCAACTGCAAAGCCTGCTCTCCGGCGAGGCCGACGGCAATGACGCGTTCCTTGAAGTCCATGCCGGTTCCGGCGGGACCGAGGCGCAGGACTGGGCGGAGATGCTGCTGCGCATGTATACGCGCTGGGCCGAGCAGAACGGATACAAGGTCAGCCTGCTGGAGCGCAGCGAGGGTGACGGCGCGGGCATCAAGTCGGCCACCGTCCGCATCGACGGCGAAAACGCCTATGGCTGGCTGAAGGCGGAAAGCGGCGTGCACCGCCTCGTCCGCATCTCGCCGTTCGATTCCAATGCAAGGCGGCACACGAGTTTTTCGTCGGTCGGCGTCTCCCCGGTCGTGGATGAAACCATCGACATCAAGATCGAGGAAAAAGACCT
>JAKLJW010000128.1 GCA_023150935.1 Candidatus Binatia bacterium
GTGGATGAGCCGTTCGCAACTGGAAGCCGATTTCGCTTCCAATCTCCCACGGACGGTCCGCGAACTTCGCGCAATCTACGTAAGCAATACGGAAGCCACGCTCCCGCAGGCCGTGAACGAACTCAATGAGTTCGTCGTCAACCTCTTCTGCCTCCACAAACGTCACGCAGTGCGACGTGGAGCGATCGATGTCCCAGTAACCTCGCATTTGGCGCCTAACGTTCGACATGAGCGGCATGACCCGGCTTGCCGGGGCATGTCCGCTCGATGGAGGGGTTAGCCGACTTCGCTTCAATCATGCTCGAATTCACCAGACTCCAACCTTACCGCGAAGTCGTTGAAGGACTCACCCCTCGGCGAGGTTTCGCCTGTCTCATGCGACCAATGAACGACTATCGGCTCGCTGCCCTCACCGGTAACCGAGTAGTCGAAGCAGTAGTAGTCGCCTGTACCGAAGGAAGCAAATGGTAGGAGGGCTTTGAAGTGCGGCACGCGTTCGGGGAAGACGTCGTCGCAATACGAGCGCCAAACCTCGCGCTGGCGAACTATGGAATCCCAGGTCTTTCTTGGATCTCGGTCGTCCAGCACGGGGAACACCTCGGCAGACTCCAAGCCCTTCCCGTTGTTCAACCTTAGCCATTCGCGGAAGGACGATGGTAGGACACGCCCCAACT
>JAKLJW010000129.1 GCA_023150935.1 Candidatus Binatia bacterium
CCGCGGCGCGGTTTGAAGGTCTCCTTGCTGCCGGCGAGGCTGACGATCTGGTCGAGGTGGAAGAAGCGCCAGCCGGGAATGGGCGCGCGCTGGTAGGCGCGGATCATCACGCCGCCCTTGGTCTCGATCACCGAATAGGGTTCGATCTCGCGCACGGGGCCTGCCTTGCCCTCGCTGGTGAAGTACTGCAGCTTCAGCAGCTTGTGCTCGTAGGTGGCCTCGAGCACCTGCTTGAGGATGTCCTTGTCGGCCTTGTCCATGACGAGCTCCTATTAAGAGAACGCTGCCTTAGCCTTCGTCGCTTTCACGCAGTTTCGCCAGCACGCTGTAGTCTTCCAGCGTCGTGGTATCGCCGACGCGCTCCTTGCCGCTGGCGATGTCGCGCAGCAGGCGGCGCATGATCTTGCCGCTGCGGGTCTTGGGCAGCGCGCCGGTGAAGCGCACCTGCTTGGGACGCGCCAGCGCGCCGATCTCCTTGGTCACGTGCTTGAGCAGGTCGGCCTTCAGGTCGTCGCCGGCGGCGTGGCCTTCCTTCACGGTCACGAACGCGGCGATGGCCTGCCCGGTGATCTCGTCGGGCACGCCGATGCAGGCGGACTCGGCCACCGCGGGGTGGCTGACCAGCGCGGACTCGACCTCGGCCGTACCCAGGCGGTGCCCGGAGACGTTG
>JAKLJW010000130.1 GCA_023150935.1 Candidatus Binatia bacterium
GCTGTCCTTGCGCACCACCACCGCGCGCAGGCTCTGCACGTTGCCCCAGTGCGAGGCGATCCGCGCCGCCTCCAGCATGCGCTGGATCTTGGCGGGCTCGACCGGCTTGTGGGGCAGCAGGAAGCGGATCGAGCGGCGCCGGCCGATCACCTCACGTAGTTCCACGGCTCCTCCCCGGCGCGTCAGAGCTTCGCCGCGCCCACCAGCGACAGGACCTCGTTGCAGCCGTCCTCGATCATCGAGGCGCGGGCGTCGCGCAGGATCTTCTCGATCGGGTACTCGCGGGTGAGGCCGTTGCCCCCGAAGACCTGGAGCGCCGCGCTGGCCACCTCGAAGGCCGTGTTCGTGCAGAAGACCTTGGACGCGATCGAGTACTGGAGGAGCGGCGGCTGGGTGGTGTTGTGGACGAACACCCGGCGCGCGAGCGAGCGGGCTGCCTCGACCTCGGTGAACATCCGGAACAGCCGCGCCCTGACCACCTGGTGCGCGAAGATCGGCACTCCCCCCTGCACCCGCTCGCGCGCGTAGTCGAGGGCCAGCTCGAGCGCCGCCCGCGCGGTCCCGACGAAGATCGCGCCCATCGACGCGTTGGCCATCGTCAGCACCATCTCCACGATCGTCGAGTAGGCCTCCTTGCCGACCACCATGTAGTCGGCCGGGATGCGCACG
>JAKLJW010000131.1 GCA_023150935.1 Candidatus Binatia bacterium
GGCCAACCTGCTGGCCGCCGAACTTCAGCGTCGTCGCACCGACCGGCGCGTGAGGTTCACCTCGAACACGGTGTTCCGGGTCGCCCTCGAGAGCTTCTTCGAGCGCTTCGAGCTGGCGCCTGGGGACCGCGCGAACACCGAGGACGAGTTCCGTCGACTCGTGCAGGCACGGTTCGACTCCGGCCGTCGCGGCAAGCGCACTCTTACCTGAGCGAGGCGCTCTGCGGGAGGTTCAGCGGCGGGCCGCGCAACGGACCGTCCGCTTCAACCAGTCGTTAGCCACCGTTCTCGCCATCACCTGTGCCGCTCCGTTGACAGAGCCAGCCTCCACACTACTCCCTGGGCTCCGATTGTGAGCTCACGGCACCCGCGGTAGTCGCTACTCGACAGCTCATCAATGTGCGCTGCCCGGTTCCTGTAGGTTGTGGTCAGGACCGTCAAAGATCGGTGTAGACCGTCCGCATCCAAGAGCCACGTCGCGCCCGTCCACTGACCTGCGAGGCGAAGGAAGCAGCCGATGAGCGGGCTCGTCTGTCGCCGCTGCTGGCTGTGCATGACCGTCTGGAGAAAGTGCGAGAACACTCCAAGTTCCGGCGGCTTCCGTTGTGGCTCGGCGCAAAAGGCCGCGACACGTCCGATGTCTTTGTCGCTCTTGTCGCCACT
>JAKLJW010000132.1 GCA_023150935.1 Candidatus Binatia bacterium
TGGATCATCGCGTTGATGCGCGCGATGCGGACGCGGACCTTGCGGAAGGCCTCGCGCACCCGGGCCCGGAACACCAGGGCGGCCGCAGCGAGGAGCGGGACGACCAGGAAGGCCACCAGCGCGAGCCGCGGCTCGACCAGGAACAGCACCACCGCGAAGCCGGCCATCTTGAGCACGTCGGTCACCAGGGCGACGATGCCGGCCGAGAACATCTCCGAGAGGTTCTCGACGTCGTTGGTGGCGCGCGTCACGAGGCGGCCGACCGGGTGGCGGTCGAAGAAGCCGAGGTGCAGCGCCTGGAGGTGGGCGAAGACGTCGCGCCGCAGGTCGCGCATCGCCGCCTGGCCGGTCTTCGCCATCAGCACCGCGTGCAGGAACTGGAGCGCGGCCCCGAGCGCCATCGCGAGCAGGTAGAGGCCGGCGAGCCAGGCGAGGGGGTCGATCGCGCCGGGCGGGGCCAGGAGCCAGCCGAGGCGGCCAGCCTCTGCGCCCTCACCCTGGACGCGATCGAGGCCCGCCTTGACGAGCCAGGCGGGCGCCAGCTCGAGCACGAACATCGGCGCCGTGAGCAGCAGCGTGGCGGCGACCTGGCCGCGATAGGGCGCGACCCAGCGCCAGAGCCGCGCCATCAGCCGGGCGTCGTAGGCCTTGCCGAGCA
>JAKLJW010000133.1 GCA_023150935.1 Candidatus Binatia bacterium
CGGTGTGAGCCGCAAGGAGCTGGATCGAGTCCGGCGGGGTCTGCAAAGCCCGGCCGGGTGCAAGAAACTCGCGGAACGGTTTCCGGACGGGTGCCGCGGGTGCGCCAGCCCCGACCCGGCGACAGGCGGCTATGCGACGCCGGCGCTGTTCGCATTGCGCGAGCCGCCGCCGACCGGCCGCCGCGACCCGCCGTGGATCGAGGCCCCGGACGTCGTCGAGGCGCCGGCGCCGGGCCTTGAAGGTCTGGAGGCCCGCCTGGCCCGGATCGAAGCCGCCCTCGCGCGCCTGTTGGAGAACAGATCGGCGTGAGTCGTACCCGGTCGGTCGCCCGCACGCCGCCGTCCGCATTTGTCAACTGCCGAATAACCCCCCACGCCCTCAAGACCCCAGGACCTCAAGACCCCAGGACCCCAGGACCCCAGGACCCCATGAAAACCGCCTACATCACCGAACAGGGCGCCACCGTTCGTCGCGACGGACCGGTGCTGCAGGTATGGACCGGCAAGACGCGGAAGGCGGAGTTGCTGGTGCACGATCTCGATCAGTTGGTGTTGATGGGCAATGTCATGGTGACGCCGGCGGTGTTGGATTTTCTGATCGCCGAGCGGGTCGACACGGTGTTCATGTCGTACCACGGACGATTTCGCGGGCGGTT
>JAKLJW010000134.1 GCA_023150935.1 Candidatus Binatia bacterium
GGAGCACGAGGCCGGCGTAGGAGGTCGGGTACACGATCGGGAACGCCGCGCCCTCCGCGAAGGACATGCCCTCGGGCATGCGGTGCGCAAAGGCCGCGGGCATCGCGATGCGCTCGGCATAGCCTCCGATCGGCACCGCGGCGAGCACGCGGTCGCCGGGGGCGAAGCCGCTGACTCCTGCTCCCACCTCGCGCACGACGCCCGCCACCTCGCCGCCCGGGACGAAGGGAAAGGGCGGCTTCACCTGGTAGCGGCCCTGTACGAGCAGGATGTCGAAGAAGTTGCAGCCCGCGGCGCGCACCTCGACGCCGAGCTGGCCGGGGCCCACGACGGGTTCGGGCAGCTCGGACACCGTGAGCTCGGCCGGCTCCATCCAGCGGTCCACCACGATCGCGCGCACGTCCGCCCTCCTCGGCGATCCCCGATGCTAGCGCCGGGCCCGGGCGGGGTATCCTCGGCGCGTGTCCCACCCGGACGGGATCGACGTGGCGGCGATCGGCGAGGAGGTGCCGCTCCTCGAGGGCATCCGCACGACCCGCGCGATCCGCCGGCTGCGCCCCGATCCGGTGCCGCCGGCGCTGATCCGCAAGGTCTGCGAGGCCGGCACCTTCGCGCCGAGCGGCGGCAACCGGCAGCCCTGGCTCTTC
>JAKLJW010000135.1 GCA_023150935.1 Candidatus Binatia bacterium
TCCGAGATCACCGGCACGTCGAAGCGCGCCGCCACGCGCGCGGCGTCGAGCACCGCGGTGAGCTGCGGCACGCCGACCCCCGTCACGACCCGCGTCGTGCAGATCGAGCCCGGGCCGACGCCGATCTTCACGGCCGAGGCCCCCGCCTTGATCAGGGCCTCGGTGCCCTCGGCGGTCGCGACGTTGCCACCCACGATCGGGAGCTCGGGGAAGCTGCGCCGCATCTCGGTCACCGCGTCGAGCACCGACTGCGAGTGCCCGTGCGCGGTGTCCACGACGAGCAGGTCCACCCCGGCGTCGACCAGCGCCTGGGCGCGCTCCATCCGGTCCGGCCCGACCCCCACCGCGGCGCCGCAGCGCAGGCGCCCGAAGGGGTCCTTGGCGGCGTTCGGGAACTTCTCGTTCTTCTCGATGTCCTTGATCGTGATGAGCCCGCGCAGCTCGCCCTTCTCGTCCACCACCAGGAGCTTCTCGATCCGATGGCGGTGGAGCAGCTCCTTGGCGCGCTCGAGGTCGGTGCCGGGCGCGACCGTGACGAGCTTCTCCTGCGGCGTCATCACCTTCGAGACCGCCTGGTCCACGTCCTTCAGGAAGCGCAGGTCACGGTTGGTGAGGATCCCGACCGCCTTGCCCTCGCGCGTCAC
>JAKLJW010000136.1 GCA_023150935.1 Candidatus Binatia bacterium
CCGGGCGCCAGCGTCTCGACGTCGATGTCGCGACGCTGGAGGCGATCATCGACCGGTGGAGGGTCGCACCGATCGGCGAGGAAGAGAGCGAGCTGTTGCGATCGGCGATCGGCACCCTGGCGGAGCTGACCGCCGAACTCGAGCGCAAGGACGTCTCGATTCGCAGCCTGCGCGAGCTGCTCTTCGGCGCGAGGACGGAGACGACCCGAAAGACGCTTGGTGAGACGGCGCGAGCGCCGGCGAGCCAGGCCGGCCCCCCACCGGGGGGCGGAGCCGAGGGGGGAGCGGGCAAGGATACGCACAGGCCGCGCGCCAGGGGCCATGGGCGCAACGGTGCCGAGGCCTACACGGGGGCGAAGCAGGTCGAGATCGCCAGCGGGCTGAGCCACGGCGAGCGCTGCCCCGAGTGCGCGCGCGGCAACCTGTACGGGCAGAAGGAGGCGAAGGTGCTCGTTCGCATCCGGGCGATGGCGCCGATCCACGCCACGGTCTATCGCCTCGAGCGGCTGCGCTGCGGGGGCTGCGGGGCGGTGTTCACCGCCGATGCGCCGCCGGGCGTCGGCGACGAGAAGTACGACGCCTCGGTCACCAGCATGACGGGGCTGCTCAAGTACGGCTCCGGGATGCCCTTCTACCGGTT
>JAKLJW010000137.1 GCA_023150935.1 Candidatus Binatia bacterium
TGTCGATCACCGGCCAGCGGCCAACGATCTCCGCGATGCGCGAGGCGAGCAGCGCCGCCTCCTCGCGCCGGCGCCCGTCCTCCGCCACCGCCTGCGGCGCGGCGAGCGGATCGCGCAGCCGCGACAGCGGCGGCGCGCCTCCTTCGTCACGCTCCTGCGCGCAAAGCGGCAGCAGTTCCACGCGGCCGGACAGATTCGCCTCGACGCTGCTATGCGGGCGGAAATGGGGAAACAGCGGCAGGTCGGCGAAGACACGGTTCACCACCTCGACCAGACGCGGCGCGTTGCGCCGGGTGGCATCGTTGGCCAGCCGACGTGCGCCGTAGGCCGACTGCAGGAAGGCGGCGGCGGCATCGAAGACGCGCGGATCGGCGCGGCGGAAGCGGTAGATCGACTGCTTCGGATCGCCGACGATGAAGACGCGCGGCTTCGCCGCCTCCGCCGCATCGTAGGCGGCCAGCCAGGCGAGCAGGATCTGCCACTGCAGCGGATTGGTGTCCTGGAACTCGTCGACGAGCACGTACCGCCAGCGCAGTCGGAGCTCCTGCCCGACCTCGGGGATCTCGGTCGCCAGGCGCCACGGCAGCCAGATCAGGTCGCCGAAGTCGACCGCGCCGGCCTTGGCCAACTCG
>JAKLJW010000138.1 GCA_023150935.1 Candidatus Binatia bacterium
GGTCCAGCCGCCGAAATAGCCCTGCACCGCCCCGGCGACGACCCCGACGATCGAGCTCAGGACCGTCAGGATCAGGCCGAACAGCACCGAGATGCGGAAGCCGTAGATGATGCGCGCCACGACGTCGCGCGCCTGGTCGTCGGTGCCGAGCCAGTTCCTGGCCGAAGGCGGCGCCGGCGCCGGCGTCGGCAGGTCGGCGATGACGGTGCTGTAGTTGTAGGGGATGAGCGGGAAGACCATCCAGCCCTTGGCCTCGATCAGCTTCCTGACCTCGGGGTCGCGGTACTCGGCCTCGGTCTCGAAGAAGCCGCCGAACGTGGTCTCGGGGTAGGCCTTGAGGAACGGCGTGTAGAAGGCGCCGTCGTAGCGCACGAGGATCGGCCTGTCGTTGGCGATCAGCTCGGCGAACAGGCTGACGAAGAACAGCGCCAGGAACAGCCAGAAGCTCCAGTAGCCCCGGTGGTTGGCGCGGAAGTTGTGCAGCCGCCGGCGGTTGATGGGCGAGAGCTTCACGAGCGCCATCGCCTAGACCCTGCGGCTGGCGAAGTCGATGCGCGGGTCGATCACGACGTACATCAGGTCGCCGACCAGCCCCATCAGCAGCCCGAGCAGCGTGAAGAAGTAG
>JAKLJW010000139.1 GCA_023150935.1 Candidatus Binatia bacterium
GCCGGCATCCTCGCCGACATGCGGCTCGACGAGGCCAGCGTCGCCGCGGGCCTCCTGCACGACACGCTCGAGGACACCCTCACCACGCTGCCCGAGCTCCGGCGTCTCTTCGGTGACGAGGTGGCGGTGCTCGTCGAGGGGCTCACGAAGATCGCGAAGATCGAGTTCACCTCGGCGCGGGAGCGCCAGGCCGAGAACTTCCGCAAGATGCTGATCGCGATGAGCAAGGACATCCGGATCCTGCTCATCAAGCTCGCCGACCGGCTCCACAACATGCGCACGCTCGAGCACGTGGACGAGGACGCGCGGCGCCGGATCGCCCAGGAGACGCTCGACATCTACGCGCCGCTGGCGCACCGGCTCGGGGTCGACTGGATGCGCCGCGAGCTCGTGGACCTGGCCTTCCGCACGCTCAAGCCCGCAGCCGCTCACGAGCTCGAGGCGCAGATCCAGTCCGGCCGGCAGGAACGCAGCCGCTTCGTGGAGGAGGTGAGCGGCGTGCTCTCCGCGAAGCTCGCCGAGGCCGGACTGCACGCGGAGGTGACCGGCCGCGAGAAGGAGCTCGCCTCGATCCACGCGAAGATGGAGGCGCAGCGCGTCGGGATCGACCAGATCCACGACGTG
>JAKLJW010000140.1 GCA_023150935.1 Candidatus Binatia bacterium
GCCCAGGCACAGGTCGAGAGCGTGACGCTCCTCACGGCCGATCCGCAGCTGGGGCGATATCCGGGCCCGATTCGCTGCGTCTGACGCTGCCAGAGCGATGGAGAAAGCCAAGGTGCCACCGCTGCCCGATGACCTGATCGGGGAAGTCGCCGCCTTGCGTGCCGCGCTGGTCGATCTCGCCGGCAGGGCGATCGGCGAAGCGGAGGCGATCCACCCACATTACCGCGACAGCGCGCGCAATCTTGTCCACTACCTGGCCCTGCGCCAGCGCGACCTGCGCCCGCTGCAGGCGCGCCTGGCCGGGCTCGGTCTTTCTTCCCTCGGCCGTTCCGAGCCGCATGTGCTGGCCAGCGTCGATGCGGTGCTCGGCGTGCTGCATCGGCTGGCCGGGCGCCCCGCGCCGGCGCCTGCCGGCCCGGCGCCGTTCGGCTTCGAAGCCGGCACCCAGCTTTTGAACGGCCACACCGAGGCCCTGCTCGGCAGCGTGCCGGTCGGCCGCAACGTGCGCATCATGGTGACCATGCCGGGCGAGGCGGCCTTCGATTATGCGCTGGTGCACGATCTGCTCGCCGGCGGCATGAACTGCATGCGCATCAACTGCGCCCACGACGAGCCGGGCGC
>JAKLJW010000141.1 GCA_023150935.1 Candidatus Binatia bacterium
GAGACCATCATCAACAAAAGCGAGAAGGTCAAGGAACTCAAGAAGAAGGCCAAGGACAAGGAGCTGACGGACAAGCAGAAGAAGCAGCTCACCGAGGAGGAGAAGGAGTACAAGTCCAAGCGCAAGCTCGTGCAGGAGAAGCTGATCAAGTTCGCGACGCGGATTCCTGCGTTCATGTACCTGACCGACTTCCGCGAGAACACGCTGCAGGACGTGATCACCAAGTTCGAGCCAGACTTGTTCCTTGCCGTGACGGGCCTGACGGTGCAGGACTTCCACCTGCTTGTGGGGCTCAAGGTGTTCAATACCGAGCAGATGAACCAGGCGGTCTTCGCGTTCCGGCGTTATGAAGACGCGTCGCTCCGGTACACCGGCATTGATAGCCACCCCGGGCTGACGCACTACGGGCTGTACGACACGGTGGTCGCGAGGGAAGATGCCCCGCCATACAAGTCTGCGGGCTAACAACAGCATGCAGCAGACGGCGCTGCGCGCCGCCGCTGAACCGGAGCGAGCTGTTCTATTCCTGCAGCGCCAAAGCCTCCCAATTCCGTGTCACTCCCATGAAGAGGGGAATCCACAGAAGGGACGGTAAATCCTCAGAATTTC
>JAKLJW010000142.1 GCA_023150935.1 Candidatus Binatia bacterium
GGCCGCCGAGCAGGATCAGGATCCGGTTGCCGAGCTTGCGCAGGCGCAGCGCGCGCTCGACCTCGCCGCGGTGGACGCGCGCGATCGCGATCGCGTCGTCGAGGCCCAGGAGGTCGGGCGCCGCCAGGAACATCATGTGGAGGAGATGGCTCTCGAGCCACTCGCCGGCGTAGTAGAGCCGGCGCAGGGCCCGCACGGCCGGCGCCGGCGTCACGCCCCAGGCCGCCTCGATCGCGTGGACCGCGCTCATCTGGTAGGCGACCGGGCAGATCCCGCAGATGCGCGCCATGAGGTCGGGCAGCTCGTCGGCGCGGCGCCCGCGCGCGAAGGCCTCGAAGAAGCGCGGCGGCTCGTAGATCTCGAGCCGCAGGTCGGTGACCCGGCCGTCCTCCACGGTGAGGTGGAGGGCGCCCTCGCCCTCGACCCGCGCCAGGGCCCCCACCTCGATGCGCCGGCGCTCAGTCATGGGGCCCGTCCTCGCGCTCGAGCGCGTCGGCGAGCGAGCGGAACTCGCGCCGCCAGCCGTTGATGTGGCGCAGGCGCCGCACGGCGTCGCGCCGCGGGAGGCCGGCGGCCTCGAAGGCGCGCAGCAGCGAGGCCGGGTTCGGG
>JAKLJW010000143.1 GCA_023150935.1 Candidatus Binatia bacterium
GACGCGCGCAACCCGGTGCGCTTCGTGATCAGCGCCGGCATGCCGGCCGCGCTGTGGGCGGACTTCGAGAGGCGCTTCGGCGTGCGGATCTTCGAGTGGTACGGCGCCGTCGAAGGCGGCCTCGCCTTCCATCCGATCGGGGCGGGCCCGATCGGCTCGTTCGGCAAGCCCGCGCCGGGCCTCGCGATGAAGATCCTGGACGAGCAGGACCGGGAGTGCGCGCCCGGCGAGATCGGCGAGATCTGCTCGCGCCCCGCGAGCGGCGAGGCGGCGGCGGTGGAGTACCACGGGAACGCGGCGGCCTCCGCGGCGAAGACGCGCGGGGGCTGGCTGCGCAGCGGCGACATGGGCTGGCGCGACGAGCAGGGCTGGCTGTTCTTCTCGCACCGCAAGGGCGGCGGCATCCGTCACAACGGCGACTTCGTCCATCCGGGCTTCGTCGAGAAGGTGATCGCGGAGCTGCCCTGCGTGGACGACGTCTTCGTCTACGGCGTGCCGGCCGCGTCGGGGGCGCCCGGCGAGAAGGACGTGGTGGCCGCAGTGGTGGCCACCCCGGGTGTGCCGTTCTCCGCAGCGGCGATCTTCACGGCGTGTCGCGAGCAGCTCG
>JAKLJW010000144.1 GCA_023150935.1 Candidatus Binatia bacterium
GGAGATCGCGGTCGACAGCGAACCGGGTCAGGGCAGCTGCTTCACCGTCACCTTGCCGCGCGAGACCGCTGCAGCGAGCGCAGGAACCGGAACATGAACAAGCGCATCCTCCTCATCGAAGACAACGCCCAGAACCGCTACCTCGCGCGCTTCCTGCTCGACGCCCGGGGCTGGCAGGTGATCGAGGCCGAGGACGGGCCGAGCGGCCTGCTCCTTGCCGACCGTGCCGAACCGGCGATCATCCTGCTCGACATCCAGTTGCCGGGCATGGACGGCTACGCGGTGGCCCGCGGGCTGCGCGAGAACCCCCGCCTGGCCCACGTGCCGATCATCGCCGTCACCTCCTATGCGATGCCGGGCGACCGCGAGCAATGCCTGGCCGCCGGCTGCACCGGCTACATCGAGAAACCGATCGATCCCGAACGCTTCGCCGACGATGTCGAGCGCTACCACCCTGGACACCGCTCATGAGGCACGTGCTGATCGTCGACGACCGCAGCGACAACCGCTACCTGCTGCGCGCCCTGCTGCAGGGGCACGGGTTCGCGGTCAGCGAGGCGGAGAACGGCAGCGCGGCGCTCGCACAGGCCCGCTTACAGCGGC
>JAKLJW010000145.1 GCA_023150935.1 Candidatus Binatia bacterium
TACCCGGGGTTCCCCGGCCTGAACCTCACCGCCGAGGTGCGGGAGTCCCTCCTGAAACACGGCGAGCGGCAGCTCTGCCTCGAGGCGCAGGTCGTCGACGCCGCGGACCGGATCGCCTACAACACGCACGACGTCGACGACGGGCTCACGTCGGGGATCCTCGACGAGGCAGCGCTGTCGGAAGTCGCGCTCTGGCGCGACGCGCTCGACGACGTGACCCGGCGATTCCCGGGCCTCGACCCGGCGCGGCGCCGGTACCACGTCGTCCGCTCGCTCATCGACCGCGCGGTGACGGACCTCCTCGACCGGTCGCGGGAGCGCCTCCTCGAGATGTCCCCCAAGGACCCCCTCGACGCCCAGCGCGGGGAGCGCCTCGTCGCGCCGTCGCACGCGATGGAGCGCCGGCAGATGGAGCTCTCCCGCTTCCTCTCCCGCCACTTCTACAACGACTACCGCGTGCGGCGCATGCGGCGGAAGGCGTCCGGGTTCATCCGGGAGATGTTCCTCGCGCTCTCCTCCGACACGGGGCTGCTCCCCCCCGCCGCGCAGGAGTGGGCGAAGGAACACGGGGCGCAGCGCGGCGTCTGCGACTACATCGCG
>JAKLJW010000146.1 GCA_023150935.1 Candidatus Binatia bacterium
GACGAGCCTCACCGGCGCTCAAATCGGCATTCGCACCGATAGCACGCACACGAAGGCCCGCATCCGGTCGATTTCGACCGAACGGATGCGGCGGCTCTTGGACGAAGGGAACATCGTCATCGCCGCCGGTTTCCAGGGCATCGACGAAAACCTCAATATCACGACGCTCGGCCGCGGCGGCAGCGACACGACCGCCGTCGCTTTGGCCGCCGTGCTGGGCGCCGATGCGTGCGAGATTTACACCGACGTCGACGGCGTCTACACGACGGACCCGCGCGAACTGCCCGAAGCGCGGCGCGTGAAGCGGATCAGCTACGACGAGATGCTGGAACTCGCCAGTCTCGGGGCGGGTGTGATGCACAACCGGTCGATCGAATTCGCCAAGAAATTCTCCGTGCCGATCCACGTGCGGAGCAGCTTCACCGATCAGCCCGGCACGATGATCGTCCCGCAGCCCGAATCGCGGGATCAGGCGGTTTGCGGCGCGGCGCTTACCAAGAGCGAGGCCCAGGTGACGATCCAGGGCCTGCCGGACAAGCCGGGAACGAGCCTCGCCGTGTTTGCGGCCATCGCCGAGCACAAGGTGACGGTCGATATGAT
>JAKLJW010000147.1 GCA_023150935.1 Candidatus Binatia bacterium
CGGGCGCGGGCCCGGGGGGCGGGAGCCGGGCGCGGATGGCGGGGACCGGGTGTCCGTCGTTTCACGGGATGGTGGGGCAGAGTGCCGCGATGCGGGCGCTGTTCGAGCGCATCGAGCGGGTGGCGCCGCTCGACGTCCCGGTCCTGATCCTCGGCGAGACGGGCACGGGCAAGGAGCTGGTGGCCCGGGCGATCCAGCGCCTGAGCCGGCGGGCGGGCCGGCCGTTCGAGACGATCAACTGCGGAGCGCTGACGCGGGAGCTGCTGCCGAGCGAGCTGTTCGGGCACGAGCGCGGGGCGTTCACGGGAGCGGTGCAGTGGAAGACCGGGCTGCTGGCGGCGGCTGACGGCGGCACGGTGTTCCTGGACGAGATCGGCGAGTTGCCGGCCGACGCCCAGGCGATGCTGCTACGGTTCCTGCAGGACGGCGAGATTCGGCCGGTGGGCTCGACCAGGACGACGCGCGTCGATGTCCGACTGATCGCCGCGACGCATCGTGACCTGGAGGCCGAGATCGAGCGGGGTGCCTTCCGCGACGATCTCTACTACCGCCTCCGCCGCGTGGTGCTCGAGGTGCCGCCCCTGCGACTGCGCCGGGA
>JAKLJW010000148.1:0-331 GCA_023150935.1 Candidatus Binatia bacterium
CACCAGATGAACTCGCGGATGTCCGGATGCGCGGCGTTGAGGATGACCATCTTGGCGGCCCGACGCGTCTTACCGCCGCTCTTGATGACGCCGGCGAAGGCGTCGAAGCCCTTCATGAACGACACCGGCCCCGAGGCGATGCCGCCCCCCGAGAGCTTCTCGTGCGAGGAGCGGATCCGCGACAGGTTGGAGCCCGCCCCCGAGCCGCCCTTGAAGAGCGTGGCCTCGGTGCGCGCCAGCTCCATGATCGACTCCATGGTGTCGTCGACCGAGTTGATGAAGCAGGCGCTGGCCTGCTGCGGCGTGTCGGGGACGCCGAGGTTGAACCAGA
>JAKLJW010000148.1:341-594 GCA_023150935.1 Candidatus Binatia bacterium
GCCGTCGGCGGGCGTGCGGAAGTAGCCCGAGGCGTCGCCCCACCCGGCGATCCGGTCGACCACGCGGCCGATCAGCTGCTTCACGCTGTGCTCGCGGTCGGGCGAGCCGACGTGGCCGCGGAAGTACTTCGAGACCACGACGTTCGTGGCGAGCGCCGACCAGGCGGCGGGCACCTCGACGTCGTTCTGCTCGAAGAGGGTCTCACCGCGCTCGTTGGCGATGCGGGCGGAGCGCAGCTCCCACGCGACGCGA
>JAKLJW010000149.1 GCA_023150935.1 Candidatus Binatia bacterium
CCCCCGGAAGCCCGCGCCGCCGATGGCGGCCCCTGGGGCACCCGGCTACCTTGCCGCCCTCCCCGCCCCGCCGCCCCCGCGGCGACCTCAGCCGACGTAGCTCAGCTGGTAGAGCAGCTGATTCGTAATCAGCAGGTCACCGGTTCGAATCCGGTCGTCGGCTCCATGTTTTCGCGGTGTTATCGGAGTTACTCCGACGTCTGAGGGGGGCAGGTAAGCGCTAGGTAAGCAGGCGAAGCAAGCACTCGTCCATCGATCCTTGCGGAGCCGGGCACTCCCATCGCCTAGGCGCCCCAGAAGAGGGCTCTCACTGTGGCTGGTGCTGAGTCGCAGCTCCGATCCTTAGGGTGGACGGAGAAGTGTCTCGCCTTCATCGACTTCCTGGGGTTCAAGAACCTCGTGGACGAGGTAGAGCGGGATGCCGCCATGGCACGTGCGCTGGTGGAGAATCTGCGTGCTCCGTATCAGCTTGCTCGACACCTCGCCCCCTTCTTCGACCGCCCTGGGATCGACGTCAGGCCGAAGATCAGGAGCTTCTCGGATCTTATAGTGTTCTCAGCAGAGACACCGCTCTGGGTCGCAGACCTTG
>JAKLJW010000150.1 GCA_023150935.1 Candidatus Binatia bacterium
CGTCGTGACGGCGCTCCCGGACCTCTACGGGCGCCTCGTCGGCAAGCGCATCACGGGCGCCTTCTTCCTCGAGGAGGTGGCGCGCCACGGCATGCACTGCTGCGACTACCTCCTGGCCTGCGACATGGAGATGGACCCGACGCCCGGCTACGCCTACACGAACTGGGCGAAGGGCTACGGCGACCTCCACGCGGTGCCGGACCTGGGCACGCTGCGCCAGGCGGCCTGGCTCGAGCGCCTGCTGCCGGGCGCATGCGCACGAAGCTGGCGGTGCGCTTCCTCCTGGAGCAGATCGACGAGTGGGGCGACGTGGTGGCCGACGAGACGAGCGGCGAGCTCGTCGGGGTGGCGCCGCGCTCGATCCTGAAGCGCCAGCTCGCGCGCGCGGCGGCCCTCGGCTTCGCCGCCAAGGCCGGCAGCGAGCTCGAGCTCTACCTGTTCCGCGACGGCTACGACGAGGCACGCGCCCGCCGCTACCACGGCCTGCGCCCCTACGGCGGCTACGTCGAGGACTACCACCTGCTCTCGGGCACCTTCGCCGAGCCGGTGCTGGGCGCGATCCGGCGCGGGGTCGACGCCTCGGC
>JAKLJW010000151.1 GCA_023150935.1 Candidatus Binatia bacterium
GTGGCAGCTCGAGCAGGAGGCCTCGCCGTTCGAGGAGGTCCGCACCGCGTCGTAGAGCATGAAGCGACCCTCGACGACCGAGTCCGGCTCCGGGTCGAAGGAGAGCGGCTGCGACGCGATCTGCGCGCCGGTCGTGGTGTTCACCGTGACGAGCGCGTTGTCGAAGCGCGTCAGCACGTAGAGGCGGTGTTTGGCCGCGTTCAGCGCGAGGCCGGCCGGGCCGCCGCCGCCGACGTCGATGTAGTTGGCGCTCTCCACCTCGGGGTCGAACTCGGCGCCGCTGCCGTCCCAGAGCGCGTCGTTCTCGAGGTCCGCGGTGTCGAAGACGCCGATCCGGCTCGATCCGAAGGCCGCCACGTAGAGCTTGCTGCCGTCCGGCGACACCACGAGGTCGACCGGGGTGGCGAGGCTGTGGTCCTTCACGCCCGAGGGCGCCGGTACCGTCGAGTAGTCGATGTGCCGGTTCAGGTGGCGCGGCTTCACCACTCCGCCCGGCGTGATCACGGTGATCCGCGCCTGCGCGAGGTTGCCCCGTACCGTGCTGCCGCCCCCGCCCGGGCCCTCGAAGCGGGTCAGGTTCT
>JAKLJW010000152.1 GCA_023150935.1 Candidatus Binatia bacterium
GTACGCTTCAGCGACATCGGTGAGTTGAAGGTGCCGCACATGGGTTGGAACCGCATTCGCAAACGGCAAGACGTTCCGCACCTGCGCGGCATCGACGACGGGGCCTTCGTGTACTTCGTTCACTCGTACTACGTGGTGCCCGCGGACCCGACCCTGATCGCCACGACGACCGACTACGGACACGAGTTCACGTCTGCCATCGCCCGCGATAACGTCTTCGCCACGCAGTACCACCCGGAGAAGAGCCAGAAGGTGGGGTTGCGGATTCTGGAGAATTTCGGACGGGTCGTCTTCGGAGGCTAGGGTATCGCGCGGGACGGGGCGTTCTGGGCATCGAGGTCGAGCGGCTGGCCGCGGCGCATCACCCGCCGATTTCGCCTTCGAAAATGACGCCATGGTCGTTAAGTCGGCCTGGTCTGGTCACCGAAAGCCAGGGATTACCCCGGGTTGTCGTGGTCCGACCGTCTGGTTGTTTGGTTCCCAAACGAGCCCGCCAGGGCTTGGTGCGAGTAGCCGGAGGCTTGAGCCTCCGGCCCAGCCGCCATCCACTCCCGACGCGGGGCCGCACCGCACCGCC
>JAKLJW010000153.1 GCA_023150935.1 Candidatus Binatia bacterium
AGCATGCCGACACTCTTCCTGCTGATCATCCTGGCCAGCGTCGTGCAGCCGAGCTTCTGGTGGCTTCTCGGGCTGCTGCTGCTCTTCTCGTGGATGAGCCTGGTGGCGGTGGTGCGCGCCGAGTTCCTGCGCGCGCGCAACTTCGACTACGTGCGCGCGGCCCGCGCGCTCGGCGCGCGCGACCTGACGATCATGTTCCGCCACATCCTGCCCAACGCGATGACCGCCGCGCTCTCCTTCCTGCCGTTCATCCTGTCGGCGGCGATCACCTCGCTGACGGCGCTCGACTTCCTGGGCTTCGGCCTGCCGCCGGGGAGCCCCTCGCTCGGCGAGCTCCTGAACCAGGGCAAGAACAACCTGAACGCCCCCTGGCTCGGGCTCTCGGGCTTCTTCGTGATCGCGATCCTGCTCGCGCTGCTGGTCTTCGTCGGCGAGGGGGTGCGCGACGCCTTCGACCCGCGGCGGACCTTCCGCGCTGCGCCGCCGCCGCCGGAGCCCGGCGCCGTCGCGGAGGCCGCGTGAGTCTCCTCGAGGTGCAGGACCTCGCGGTGCGCTTCGAGGGTGGCGGCAAGCCGG
>JAKLJW010000154.1 GCA_023150935.1 Candidatus Binatia bacterium
TTTTTCGATTTTATAATTTGCACCCGTTTTATTTATGTAAATCAGGAGACAATATGATTCGCGTTGAAAATCTTGTTAAAGATTACGGATCGCTACGCGCCGTTAACGGAATCAATTTTCAAGTCAATGACGGCGAAATTCTGGGATTTCTCGGGCCCAACGGCGCCGGCAAGTCGACGACTTTGAAAATGATGACCACGTATCTCGCGCCGACATCCGGCAACGTACAGGTCGACGACCTCAATATTCTTGAGCATTCGCTGGAAATCAGGCGGCTGATCGGATATTTGCCGGAACTCAATCCGTTGTACGTTGAAATGAATGTGTATGATTATTTACAATTTGTTGCTTCGGCAAGAGAGATCACCGGGCAGGCGTTTAAAAAACGTCTCGGCGAAGTCGTCGATATGTGCGGCTTGCGCGGCGTGATTCATAAGTACATTTCGGAACTTTCCAAAGGTTATCGCCAACGCGTCGGCCTGGCGCAGGCGATTTTTCATGACCCGAAGATTTTAATTCTGGACGAACCTTCCAGCGGCTTGGATCCGAATCAGATCGTTGAAATCCGGGAATT
>JAKLJW010000155.1 GCA_023150935.1 Candidatus Binatia bacterium
GTCGACCGGCCGGCCGAGCGCCTCGTCGTCGCGCAGGAAGCCGCTCAGGAAGGGACGCTCCTCGATCCGCCCGTCCGGGCCCCAGTGCAGCGAGACGACCTGGTAGCCGTCCTTGCGCGTGCGATTCCACGAGCCATGGAGGGCGACGACCGCCGCTCCCCGGTAGCGCTCGGGCCAGCTTCCGGCGCGCAGGAAGGTGATCCCGAGCGGCGCATTGTGGGCGCGGAACCCGTGCACCGGAGGCATCGACGCCGCGATCTCCCGCTCGTGGCCGGCACCGAGGTCCGGGTCCGGAACCCGGTCGCCGTTGGCGAAGGGCCAGCCGTAGAAGCCGCCCCGGACGATGCGGTTCAGCTCGCAGGGCGGGAAGTCGTCGCCGAGCAGGTCGCGCCCGTTGTCGGTCGCGTAGAGCTCGCCGGTCGCGGGACGCCAGTCGAGGCCGACGGAGTTGCGCAGGCCGGTCGCGAAGATCTCGCCGCTGCTCCCGTCGGGCCGGAAGCGCAGGATCGCCGCTCGCCGCGGGTCGCCCTCGATACAGGCGTTGCAGCTCGAACCCACCGACACGTACATCCAG
>JAKLJW010000156.1 GCA_023150935.1 Candidatus Binatia bacterium
CGAACCTCGAGAAGATCGGGGTCGCTGTCTCGGTCCGCACCGTCGACTCCGCGCAGTACAAGCGCCGGATGGACACCTTCGACTACGACATGACGCTCTCGGTGTTCCCCCAGTCCGACTCGCCCGGCAACGAGCAGCGCGACTTCTGGGGCAGCGAGGCCGCGGGCCGCGAGGGCAGCCGCAACACGATCGGGATCCGGGACCCCGCGGTCGATGCGCTGGTCGAGAAGATCATCGCGGCGCCGGACCGGGCGAGCCTCGTGGCCGCGTGCCGCGCGCTCGATCGCGTGCTCCAGTGGGGCCACTACGTGGTACCGAACTGGTACATCGCCCGTGACCGGATCGCCTACTGGAACCGCTTCGGGATGCCCTCGGTGGTTCCCAAGAACGGCTTCCAGCTCGACACCTGGTGGTGGGACGCGGGGAAGGCGGCGGCGCTGGAAGCGGGGCGCTAGCCCGCGCGCATGGGGGCCTACGTCGTCCGCCGCCTCCTGCTCGTGATCCCGACCCTGTTCGCGATCATGCTCGTGAACTTCGCGGTCGTGCAGGTGGTGCCGGGGGGGCCCATC
>JAKLJW010000157.1 GCA_023150935.1 Candidatus Binatia bacterium
GGGCGCTCCTGCCCGAGGCACGGTCGCGACGGGCCTGGGTGATCGTGAACGACCGGCTGGACGTGGCCCTGGCGGTCGGGGCGGACGGCGTGCAGCGGACGGGCGCCTCGCTGAGCGTCGAGGACCTGAAGGCCGTGGCGGGCGATCGCCTCCTCGTCGGGGCCTCGGTGCACTCCCTCGACGAGGCGGTGGCGGCCGAGAAGGCGGGGGCGGACTGGGTCACCTTCGGGCCCGTCTACGACACGCCCTCGAAGCGCCGCTACGGGCCGCCGCAGGGGCTGGCGGCGCTCGAGCGCGTGGCCGGCGCCCTGCGCGTCCCCGTGGTGGCCATCGGCGGCATCACGCCGGAGCGGGTGCGGGAGGTCCGAGCCGCCGGGGCCCGCGGGGTCTGGGTGATCTCCGCCATCCTGGACGCCGACGATCCGGCGGCGGCCACGCGGCGGTTCGTCGAGGCGGTGGAGGGGGCGGCATGAGGGTGGTCGTCGTGGGCGGGGGCATCATCGGGTGCGCGACGGCGTGGGAGCTGGCCCGCGCCGGCTGCGAGGTCGTGGTCGTGGAGCGCGGCGAG
>JAKLJW010000158.1 GCA_023150935.1 Candidatus Binatia bacterium
CGGCCACTTCCTCGCAGACGTCGGGCCGCTCGTGGTTCAATTTTCTCGCTGCGTGCGCTCAGTCCGTGTGCGAGTACGAGTACCGCTTCGCTGAGTACGTGTACGGGGAGGATCTCGCGAGACACCTGTACGATTTACGGGTCGGTGGTGGGTGTCCGACATCAACGTGCTACCGATCCGACCTTACGCCGGCACGGCTTCCCGCATCGCGCGTGTGTTGGCTGCGGGTAGATCCTTCCCGGCTTGCCGCAACGCGTCCACCTCCTCGTGGACCAGGGCACAGAGTTGGCGATAGGCGTCCTCTTCCGTGCTTCCATGACAAACACCACCCCACGGAAAGAGGTCCGGGCAGTAGCCCACGTACAAACCGTCATCGTCTTCCCAACGGACGAACTTGAGATATTGGTCCCCGGCCTTCATTTGCCGACCTCTCGTATCGCGTTGCGAACGTGTCTTTCCTGATACTGGCGCGCATCGTCCCCGTCCCGACCGCTCAGCACGACGCAGCCGGACGTCTTCGGGTGCCGGAACTTGCGGTGCGAACCCTTGCCACCGGGGACGAGTAG
>JAKLJW010000159.1 GCA_023150935.1 Candidatus Binatia bacterium
CGCGCTGCTGGCCAGTGACGATCCGCTCGACCTGCCGGCCGCCCGGTCGCCGTACCGGGCCTACCAGGTGTCGCCCCGGAAGGGAGCCGGCGTGGTGGCCACGCTGGTGCGCGATCCGATCTCGTCGCGCCGGGTGTGGAGCCGCTATCAGGGCTACCCGGGCGATGGCGCCTATCTCGAGTTCCACAAGATTCGGTTCCCCGGCGGACTCAAGTTCTGGCGGGTGACCGACAGCCAGACCGATCTGGGCGGGAAGCTCCGGTACGACCCCAACGGGGCCCGGGCCCGAGCCCGCGAGCACGCGGTCGACTACGCCCGGCTGGTAACCTCGGTGGCGCGCGAAGCCGAGCGTGGAGCCGACCTGATTGCCGTCCCGTTCGATACCGAGCTGTTCGGGCACTGGTGGTTCGAGGGCGTCGACTTCCTGGGCGATCTCTACCGCGCCCTCCGGCACGCCCGGGGCCCGACGCCTACCACCGCCTCCGAGCACCTGACCCGGGCCCCGGCCCGCACGGCGGTCGAACTGGCGGAGGGCTCCTGGGGTGCCAACGGCGACTTCAGCAAGT
>JAKLJW010000160.1 GCA_023150935.1 Candidatus Binatia bacterium
CGGGCTCGAGATCGCAGCCTCGGCAGCTTCGCGGGCGCGATCCTCGCCGCTCGCGGTGCCCGAGCCCATCATCGCCATGCCCATCTCCGACATGACCGTGCGCACGTCGGCGAAGTCCACGTTGATGAGTCCCGGCCGGGTGATCAGCTCGGCGATGCCCTGGACTGCGCCCTGCAGCACCTCGTTGGCCGCCCGGAACGCGTCGAGGAGCGTCGTCTGCGAACCGAGCACGCTCAGCAGCTTCTCGTTCGGAATGGTAATGAGCGAATCGACATACTTCGCGAGATCGTGAATGCCCTGGTCGGCGATCTGCATGCGCTTGCGGCCTTCCATCTTGAAGGGCCTCGTGACCACGGCCACCGTGAGGATCCCCAGCTCGCGGGCCACCTGCAGCGCCTCGGCGCCGTTGCCTGCCTCGTAGACACGGTAGCCGGTCCGCTCCAGCGTGCGGCGCGTGAGCGCCCGCACCAGCTGCTCGTCCTCCACCACCAGGATCGTCTCGCTCCCGCGCCGCACCTCCTCGGTCCCGGTGCGCGGCGTGGCCGGCCGTGCGTCGGCCGTGGT
>JAKLJW010000161.1 GCA_023150935.1 Candidatus Binatia bacterium
GTGGACGGGGCCGGCGAGGCGCGCGTGCTCTGGTCGATCGCGCTGCCCGCCCTGCGGCCGGTGCTGGCGACGCTCGCGGTCTTCACCTTCCTCGGCTCGTGGAACGACTTCCTGTGGCCCCTCATCGTGCTCTCCGACGACCGCCTCCAGACGCTCCCGGTGGCGCTCGCCAACCTGGCCGGCGAGCACGTGCAGGACACCGAGCGGATGATGGCGGGGGCGGTGCTGACCGTGCTGCCGGTGGTGCTGCTCTTCGTCGTGCTCCAGCGCCAGTATCTCGCCGGGCTCCTGGCCGGCGCGGTGAAGGAATAGGATGGCGGCGGCCGGCGCGAGGCGCGGGCGGTGGCCGGGCGTGCTGCTGGCCGTGGCCGTCGCAACGA
The DNA here is from genome assembly GCA_023150935.1 of Candidatus Binatia bacterium. Lineage (NCBI taxonomy): Bacteria > Candidatus Binatota > Binatia (SeqCode) > Binatia bacterium. The sequence goes on from JAKLJW010000161.1 coordinate 381, forward strand.
CCGCGACGGCGGCGACGATCGCGAGGATCGCAACGGCCGCGACGGGGGCCGAGTCCGTCGCGATCGACGACTTCGAGGGCGGCGCCCCGGGCTGGACGACCGCCACCTCGGAGGGAGCGCGCCTCGTGCTCTCGGTCGAGGAGGAGGCCCGGGGCCACGTGCTGCGCCTCGACTTCGACCTC
>JAKLJW010000162.1 GCA_023150935.1 Candidatus Binatia bacterium
GTCGGTGCGGCCGGGCGTGAAGGGCACCTCGATGCCGAAGCCGCCCGCCTTGGCGGCGGCCTCGACGCCGGCGCAGCCGCCCAGCACGATCAGGTCGGCCATCGAAACCTTCTTGCCGCCTTTCTGCGCGGCATTGAAGGCCTTCTGCACGCCTTCGAGGGCGGCCAGCACCTTGGCGAGCTGCGCCGGCTGGTTGGCTTCCCAATCCTTCTGCGGCGCCAGGCGGATGCGCGCGCCGTTGGCGCCGCCGCGCTTGTCGGAGCCGCGGAAGGTGGAGGCGGACGCCCAGGCGGTCGACACCAGTTCGGAGACCGACAGGCCCGTGGCGAGGATCTTCGCCTTCAGGTCGGCGATGTCCCTGGCGTCGACCAGCGGGTGGTCGACGGCGGGCACCGGGTCCTGCCAGATCAGCACTTCGGACGGCACTTCTGCGCCGAGGTAGCGCGAGCGCGGGCCGAGGTCGCGGTGGGTCAGCTTGAACCAGGCGCGGGCGAAGGCGTCGGCGAAGGCCTTCGGGTCCTTGTGGAAGCGGCGGGAGATCGGCGCGTAGATCGGG
>JAKLJW010000163.1:0-251 GCA_023150935.1 Candidatus Binatia bacterium
GAAGAATGAAAAATTGGTACGGGCTGACGCCGCCCTGAGATTCATTTTGCATTCTTCATTTTGCATTTTGCCTTCTGATGACTAACGCGATTACCCCGCCAACCGTTCCCGAACCGGCCAACCCCGGCCAGTACGTCGTCATTGCCCGGCGATACCGCCCGCAATCGTTCGACGAGCTGATCGGCCAGGATCACGTTCGCCGGGCGATGGCCGGGGCAATCGAGTCCAACCGCATCGGCCACGCCTACCTC
>JAKLJW010000163.1:261-555 GCA_023150935.1 Candidatus Binatia bacterium
TGCCGCGACATTTCCGCCGGCGCGGACGTCGACGTCCTCGAAATCGACGGCGCCAGCAACCGCGGAGTAGACGAGATCCGCCAGCTTCGCCAGAACGTCGCCGTCCGTCCGAGCCGGGCCCGCTTCAAGATCTACATCATCGACGAAGTCCACATGCTCACCCGCGAGGCGTTCAACGCCTTGCTTAAAACGCTCGAAGAACCGCCCGAGCACGTCAAATTCATTTTCTGCACGACGGAACCGGAAAAGGTCCCCATCACGATCCACTCCCGCTGCCAACGGTTCGACTTCGCC
>JAKLJW010000164.1 GCA_023150935.1 Candidatus Binatia bacterium
GATCACGACCAGGCCGAGATCCTTGAATTGGACATCCTTCTGCAGGAGCCGATGGGTCCCGATGATGATATCGACGGTCCCGACCGCCAATTTCTCGAGGGTTGAGGCCTGTTCCCTGCGTGTGCGAAAGCGCGAGAGGAGCTCGACCGTGACCGGATAGTCGCTCATGCGCTCGGAGAAGGTGTGGTAATGCTGTTGGGCGAGCACGGTGGTGGGAACGAGGATGGCCACCTGCTTTCCACCCATCACGGCTTTGAACGCGGCGCGGATGGCAACCTCGGTCTTGCCGAAGCCGACGTCGCCGCAGATCAGGCGATCCATGGGACGCGGGCGTTCCATGTCGGTCTTGGTGGCCTCGATGGCGCGCCATTGGTCGGCGGTTTCCTCGTAGACAAAGGCCGCTTCGAACTCGCGCTGCCAGGGGGTGTCGACAGGGAACGGGTGGCCCGGTTGGGTTTCGCGCGCCGCCTGGATTTCGAGCAGCTCGGCCGCCAGATCGGCGACGGCGACGCGCAAGGCCCAGTCGCCCAACTCGCCGATCATGCCCAGGTCTTC
>JAKLJW010000165.1 GCA_023150935.1 Candidatus Binatia bacterium
CGGCCTGGTCATCCTCTCCCAGGACGTCCACCGGATCTTCGGCGGCGTGGTGCCCGAACTGGCCAGCCGGGAACACGTCCGGATGCTCGACCCGGTCGTCCAGCGGACCCTGGCCGAGGCCGGCGTCGGATGGGACCGGGTGACGGGTGTCGCGGTCACCGCGGGGCCGGGACTGATCGGCGCCCTGCTGGTGGGGGTGATGTACGGCAAGGGCCTGGCGCTGAGCCTCGGGGTGCCCCTGATCGGCATCCACCACCACGAGGGCCATCTGTTCGCGCCGCTGCTCGAGGACCCCGACCTGACGCCGCCGTTCGTGGCGCTCCTGGTCAGCGGCGGCCACACCATGCTGCTCGACGTGCCCGCCTGGGGCGAATACCGCCTCCTGGGGCAGACGCTCGACGACGCGGCCGGCGAGGCGTTCGACAAGGTCGGCACCATGCTCGGCCTCCGGTATCCCGCCGGCGCCGCGCTCGAGCGCCTGGCGGCCACCGGCAACCCCGATCGCTACGACTTCCCCCGCCCGATGCTCAAGGACCTGAGCGAACCGGGACG
>JAKLJW010000166.1 GCA_023150935.1 Candidatus Binatia bacterium
AGCGCGTGCACCTGGTCGGCCACTCGCTCGGGGGCGCCGTGAGCCTGATGTACACGGGCGTGTTCCCGGAGCGGGTGGCGAAGCTGGTCGCGATCGAGGGGCTGGGCCCGCCGCCGAAGCTCCTCGCGCGGCTCCGGGAGCGCCAGCCCTGGGAGCGCATGCAGGACTGGGTGCAGCAGATGCGCGGGCTCGCGGCACGCCTGCCGCGGCGCGAACGGCCGCCCTACGCCCCGTGGAGCCTCTTCTTCACGCTCGGGCTGATTGCGCTCGGCGTCGCGGTGGGCGCCTACCCGGTCGTGCGCGGCGCGACGCGCCGCCTCGAGCGGCTGCGCACGAGCGTCGACGCGCTCGGAAGCGGCGATCTCGGCGCGCGCGTGACGGTCGAGGGCAGGGACGAGGTCGCCGCGCTCGCGGCGAGCTTCAACCGCTCGGCGGCGCGGATCGAGGCGCTAGTGGGCGCGCACAAGACGCTGCTCGCGAACGCCTCCCACGAGCTGCGCTCGCCCCTCGCCCGCATCCGCATGGCGATCGAGCTCCTGAAGGCCGACGC
>JAKLJW010000167.1 GCA_023150935.1 Candidatus Binatia bacterium
TACTGCTGGTCGTGATGGCAGTGCTGGGAACCGGTGTCCGTGCGCAGGAGCCGACCCCGACCGAGGTGCCCGCGACAGCGACCGCGACACCGACGGCGACGCCGCCCGCCCGCTACTGGGTGGGCGGCAGTGGCGTCTGGGACGACCCGTCGCACTGGTCGACGACGAGCGGCGGTCCGGGCGGCGCCTCGATACCGGATGCCTGCACCGACTGCGTGGTCGACGCCGCCTCCGGTGTGTCGCCGCGGATCGATGCCGCCCTGCTCACCCACACCGACTGTGCAACCCTGGACTGGACGGCGGCACTGTCGCCAACCTTCAAGGGACCGAGCGGCAGTGCCCGGGTCGGCGGCTCACTGCTGCTGCCCGATGGCCTGACCACGCTGCCCTCGTCGCCTTTCGACCCTGCTATCTCGGTGGTCTTCGAACTCACCGGTAGCGGCACGGTCAGCGGCGCCGACGACGTGCACCAGACCTGGACGGTACGCATCGACACGGCCGGCTCGTACACGCTGCCCGCCGACTGGCGGGTGCCGAACACACGCTGGC
>JAKLJW010000168.1 GCA_023150935.1 Candidatus Binatia bacterium
TGGTCCCAGGTTACACGCTCCCACTGGCCAGAGCCCCGTTCCCCCACGCGCTTCAGCGGGTAGAGAATGCGCTCCTCCGATTCGAGCATCCGCGACCAGCCGGCGCCCTTCTGACAGCCCATGGGATTCATGTCGGGCACACCGGGCATGATCGTCTTGAAGGTCGCGGCAACCTCCTCGCGCACGATCTTCCCGTCCTTCAGGTAGACCCGCTCGGGGCAGTTGCCCGGGTAGCAGTTGATGCAATGGGAGGCCCAGACGACCTTGTCCCAGCTCCATCGCTCGCGATAGAGGTCGCCTGCGACATCGCCTGTCTTGATCGGTGCAACCTGTTCGCCGGGCATGGGCATCTCCTCAAGGGCATGATGAAACGGCGCTTTGGAGCGCGGTCTGTAATACGGTTCTTAGGCTGCGCCGGGCCGCTGCGACATGACGCGGATCACACGTTGCGATCAGGGCCCGCCTTCCAGCTCAACCTCGCCATCACTGATCGCGATGTCAGTCAACCGCACTTTGAGGTCCAGCGACTTCCAGTCGTCCCCCAGTGC
>JAKLJW010000169.1:0-253 GCA_023150935.1 Candidatus Binatia bacterium
TCATCGTTGCTGCCGTGCTGCTCCTGCTGACGATCATTGCTTACTGGCTGGCCCGCGAAGGGCACAGCCGTGCGCAGTAGTATGCAAGTAATCCTGCATAACAACGACATGCAGCGGACGGCGCTGTGCGCCGCCGCTGATGCCGAGCGCTGGGCCCAACGATGAGGCGCTCTCGAAAGATCTTGATCGCGGTCCTGTACGCCGCGACTCTCGTCATCGCGCCGATGGTCTACCACTGGCGTCCGCTGGTTTC
>JAKLJW010000169.1:263-546 GCA_023150935.1 Candidatus Binatia bacterium
GTCCTCGCGATGCCCGCGTCTACCGGATGCTCTTCCGCGGCGTTGTCTTCGTTGAACTCCCGGAGGACATCGAAGGGTGGGGCCGCTGGTTCGTGGTGGACCTGTGGTCGCGACGCGTGTTCTTCCCGACGCGAGAACCGGATCGCACCCCGTATCTCCACTACAACCACGACATGAACCTCGGGGTGGCCGTCGACAACACGCAGAAACACGACGACCTCTGGACGGTCACTTGGGGCGATGGTGAAGCCAGTTGGTCCTACGGGCATATCACCGTCCGACT
>JAKLJW010000170.1 GCA_023150935.1 Candidatus Binatia bacterium
GACGCGCCTGGAGGGCCACCCGCGGATCGTGCGTCACGAGCAGCACCGTGAGCGTACGCATCACGGCGACGGTGCGCATCAGCGACAGCACCTCCTCGCTGGTCTTCTCGTCGAGGTTCCCGGTCGGCTCGTCGGCGAGCAGCAGCGCCGGCTCGGCCACCAGCGCCCGCGCGATCGCGACCCGCTGCATCTCGCCGCCCGAGAACTCGTCCGGCCGGTGCGCGGCGCGGTGGAGCAGCCCCTCCTCCAGCTTGCGCCGGCCGCGCGCGCGGGCCTCGCGCTCGCTCTCGCCGTCGAGCAGCAGCGGCAACGCCACGTTCTGCACGGGTAAGGCGAACAAGCGGTGGATCTCGGGGCGATAGCGGCCGTTATGGAAAACACCCTCCGGGGAGTGGCCTCCGAGACGGCAGCATGCCACCCATCCTGCTGCTGGCGTTGCTCGACGTCGAGGAGATCGACGCCGACCTCTACCGCGGTCACAACGAGAGTGGCCGCCCCGGCCGCATCTTCGGCGGGCAGGTGGCCTCGCAGTCGCTGGTGGCGGCC
>JAKLJW010000171.1 GCA_023150935.1 Candidatus Binatia bacterium
AGGGGCGCCAGCACGGCCGCTGCAGCGGGGCCCTGGAGCGCGAGGAGCGCGGTCTCGGCGCTGCGGTCCGCCGCGCTGACCCCGTCGCCCGCGTGGCGCACGACCCAGCGCCAGTCCTTCTCGACGTTGGCGGCGTTCACGCACAGCATGAAGGCGTCGCCGGCGAGGCGGTAGACGGTGACGTCGTCGACGATCCCGCCCGCCTCGTTGCAGAGCAGGCCGTAGCGCACGCGCCCCGGCTTCAGGGACGCCACCGGGCAGCTCACGAGCCGCTCCAGCGCCGCCACGGCTCCCGGCCCGCGCAGGTGGAGCTGCCCCATGTGCGACACGTCGAAGAGGCCCGCGGCGCTGCGCACCGCGGCGTGCTCGGCGAGGATGCCCGCGTACTGCACCGGCATCTCGAAGCCGGCGAAGGGCACGAGCCGCGCGCCGAGCCGGCGGTGGAGCTCGAAGAGCGGGGTCCGGAGCAGGCTCAAGGCGCGGCGCCGGGGCCGGTGCGCGCCCGGAAGGCCGCCAGGGTGTTGCGCAGCAGCATCGTGATCGT
>JAKLJW010000172.1 GCA_023150935.1 Candidatus Binatia bacterium
TTCCCGAAGGACAAGCTGCTGGCGGAGATGGGCGTGCACGGCTACGCCGGCACTCCGCTGAAGGATTCGGCGGGCTGCGCCGTTGGCCTGATGGTGGTGCTGTACCGCCGCCCGATCGAAAACCGCGAACTGGTGACCAGCCTGCTGCAGATCTTCGCGGCCCGCGCCGCCGCCGAATTCGAACGGACGCGCGCGGAGAAGGAGAAGAACCGCCTGGAAGCCGAGCTGCGCCAGCGCCTTCAGCTCGAGAACGAATACCTGCGCCAGGAGCTCGACACGGAGCATGCCTTCGGCGAGATCGTCGGCCGGAGTGCTGCCATCCAGCAGGTCACCCGGCAGATCGAACTCGTCGCGCCCACCGACGCTACCGTTCTGATCCTGGGCGAGACCGGCACCGGCAAGGAGCTGGTCGCCCGGGCCATCCACCAGCACAGCGTGCGCCGCGACCGTCCGTTCATCAAGGTCAGTTGCGGCGCCATTCCGAAGGACCTTTTCGAAAGCGAGTTCTTCGGGCATGTCAAGGGCGCATTCACCGGGG
>JAKLJW010000173.1 GCA_023150935.1 Candidatus Binatia bacterium
GGGATCGGCGGGCCCCAGTACCGCTGCCGCGAGATGCACCAGTCGTAGAGCCGGAACTTGACGACGCCCTTTCCGAGGCCGCGGCTCTCGAGCCAGCCGACGATCGCGGCCGCGCCGTCGGCCACGGTGCGTCCGGAGAAGTCGCCGGAGTTGACCAGCCGCCCGCCCTCGACCTCGGCCACCGGCTCCGGCAGCGGCGTCGACTCGGTCTCGCCGGGTCCGGCCACCACTCGGACGATGTCGAGCCCGAACCGGGTCGCGAACGCGAAGTCCCGGTCGTCGTGGCCGGGGACCGCCATGATGGCGCCGGTGCCGTACTCCATCAGGACGTAGTCGGCGGTCCAGATCGGGATCGGCCGGCCGGTGGCCGGGTTGGTGGCGTGGCCGCCGGTAAAGACGCCGGTCTTTTCCTTGTCGCCCACCTTGCGGGAGACCAGGTCCTGCGCCGCCGCGGCCTTCCGGTACGCGTCGACGGCCGACCGCTGGGCGGCCGTGGTGACCCGGTCGACCAGCGGATGCTCGGGGGCCAGCACCATG
>JAKLJW010000174.1 GCA_023150935.1 Candidatus Binatia bacterium
CCCCGGCGCATAGGGATTGTTTGGATAGATCCCCAAGGTCAGGTTGCCCACATTGCCTGTATCCGAGAGGCTGTCGCCAAAGTAGTATATGTCGGAAAAGAGTGCGGCTGAAGCTGGCCTGGAGCAGAGTACGGCTGCCACCAACATCAGTACTCGAGAGTATGGCATGCTCCTTTATAACCGCAGAAGCCCGGAACCGCCAAGATTGGAATGAGAAGGAAGCGCCAGTTGTGTACTGGTACTCGGAACCACAGCCATCGCAGGCTGGCGGAGAGGGAGGGATTCGAACCCTCGGTAGAGGTTTAAGCCCCTACGACGGTTTAGCAAACCGCTGCTTTCGACCACTCAGCCACCTCTCCGTCTTTAACTCACCTGATTTCAATGAGTTGTGGCCGTCGTCACCTTATTATACTGCAACTTTCGCCCTACGCTCAACGGTTGTCGCTACTTTGTCGCTGATCCGCATTGGCGCTGCAGCCCTCGCGTCCGTGCCGTGGTTGGCTTGAGCGTGCGAACAGCCGCCAGCTGGATCGGTTG
>JAKLJW010000175.1 GCA_023150935.1 Candidatus Binatia bacterium
GGAATCGCGAGGAGCCCCGTGGCAGTCGAGGAAGGCAGGAAGGCGCCGGCGTTCACGCTCACGGACGACGCGGGCGGCAAGGTCTCGCTCGGCGACTTCGCCGGCAAGGACCTGGTCCTCTACTTCTACCCGAAGGACGACACGCCCGGCTGCACGAAGGAGGCCTGCGGCTTCCGTGACGCTTGGAAGGCGCTCCAGAAGCGCGGCGTCGCGGTGGTCGGCGTCTCGCCCGACTCGGGCGCGTCGCACCAGAAGTTCGCGGCGAAGTACAAGCTGCCCTTCCCGCTGCTCTCGGACCCCGACAAGAAGGCGATGGCCGCCTACGGCGCCTGGGGCGAGAAGGTGCTCTACGGCAAGAAGACCACGGGCGTGATCCGCTCGACGGTCTGGATCGGGCCCGACGGCAAGGTGAAGAAGCACTGGAAGCGGGTGCCGAAGGCGGAGGCGCACCCCGAGCAGGTGCTCGCCGCGCTGGAGGGCGAGGCGAAGCCGGGCCGCACGGCGAGCGGAGCCCGCGCGAAGGGCACCCGGAAGGG
>JAKLJW010000176.1 GCA_023150935.1 Candidatus Binatia bacterium
CGCGATCGCCGTCGCGAGGGGTCGCGTGCCGGTGATCGCCGGCACGGGGACGAACGCGACCTGGTCCACCGTGCAGCTCACGCGCGCGGCGGCGCAGTGGGGGGTCGACGCGATGCTCGTCGTCACGCCCTACTACAACAAGCCGACGCAGGAGGGGCTCTTCCTCCATTGCGAGGCGGCCGCGCGCGCGGCCTCCGGGCGCCCCGTGATCCTCTACGACGTCCCGGGGCGCACGGCGGTCACGTTCAAGGAGGCGACCGTCAAGCGGCTCGCCCGCGTGCCGGGGGTCGTCGCCCTCAAGGACGCGACGGGCGAGCTGGAGCGGGTCAAGAGGCTCGCCCCTGACCTCACGGTCCTCGCCGGCGACGACGCGGCGACCCTCGAGTGCATGCGGCGCGGCGCCACCGGCGTGATCTCGGTCGCGGCCAACGTCGTGCCGGAGAAGATGGCGCGCCTCTGCCGCGACCGCGACGAGCGGATCCACGAGGAGCTGTCCCCGCTCTTCAAGGCGCTCTTCGTCGAGTCGAACCCGATCC
>JAKLJW010000177.1:0-253 GCA_023150935.1 Candidatus Binatia bacterium
AGCTTGGAAAGCAAAGTGGGGTCAGGGCAGATGCGTTTGATAAAGTCCAAGTTGGAAGAGTCCATTGCCAGAATCCAATCAAAATCATAAAAGTCGGATTCGCGGATTTGGCGAGAGATGCTGGTCAGTTCATAGCCACGGCGACGAGCATGCAGGATACTGCGGGGATCTGAGGATTCCCTGTCATGGGCTCCCGAAGTCCCGGCAGAGTCAGCCACCCATGGCAGATCTTTCTGTTGAATAAGATGCGCCG
>JAKLJW010000177.1:263-534 GCA_023150935.1 Candidatus Binatia bacterium
TTTCCTAAGCAAACAAAGAGTAACTTTTGGCTTTTCATTTAAAAGATTTTAGAGCTATTATTGGACCTTGTCACTATGTGGGGCTGTAGCTCAGCTGGGAGAGCGCAACGCTGGCAGTGTTGAGGTCGTCGGTTCGATCCCGATCAGCTCCACCCGCTGCCCCTCAACAAGTTTTCCGCCGAGCGTCAGCTCGGACGGTCCGCGGCCGCAGTGCCGCACGGCTCGAGAGAGTCGCCCTCTTTGAAAATCTAAGTTTTTGCGTCCAAAGCAA
>JAKLJW010000178.1 GCA_023150935.1 Candidatus Binatia bacterium
TTCGGCGCTTTGCCGGACGATTTCGGCGAATCCGCGTTGCTCCGGGGTGAGCGGGGTGTCGAGGAGGAGGTTGGTCATGCCGATGACGCCATTCATCGGGGTGCGGATTTCATGGCTCATGTTGGCCACGAACTCGCTCTTGGCGCGATTGGCGGATTCCGCCGTGGCTTTGGCCTTGCGCAACTCCTCCTCGGTCCGCTTTCGCTCGGTGATATCGATGGAGACGCTGAGCACGAGACGGGTGGTGCCGTCGGGGGAGATCAGCGGGCGCTTGGCGGTCTGCAGCCAGCGCAGATTGCCATGACGGTCGGTGACGGTTTCCTCGGGAATGAATCGTTCCCGGAGGCGATCGAGGATTTCCTGGTGATCGCGGTGGCGGCGTTCGACTTCCTCGGTGCGCTGGGGGCGCAATTCGATTTCCCGACGTCCCACGACGTTCTCGGATTCCCAGCCGTAGAAGTCGAGGCCGGCCTGGTTGACCAGGACGATGCGGCCGTCCGGATCATGGACCAGGATGAGGTTGGGATCGGTGTC
>JAKLJW010000179.1 GCA_023150935.1 Candidatus Binatia bacterium
CGCCCTTGCCGAGGTTGTCGAGGATCGCGATCGCGACGACGTGGCCCGAGGCGTGCGGCACCACGTGCAGGTCCACCCGGTCGCTGCCGTTGCAGGCCTGGGGGTCGAAGCTGCGCTCGTCGAGCGACGCGGCGTCGGCGAGCGAGAGCACGCGGACGTGCGGTTCGCCTTCGTAGCGCGCGTGCAGGGTCTCCCAGACCGCCTTGCCGTCGGCGCCGCGGCGCAGGAGCGGCGCGGGGAGCGGCAGCTCGACGCGCATGCCGCAGCGGAACGGGCCGACCGCGGGCACGAAGAGCGGCTCGGTCGCGAGCCCGCTCCAGCGCACCATCTCGGGGACGTGCTTGTGGCGCGCGGCCAGCGAGTAGGGCGCCTCGTACACCAGCGAGAGCAGGCCGCGCGCGGGATCCTCCCACTTCTCGATCAAGGGACGGCCGCCTCCGCTGTAGCCGGAGAGGCCGTGCACGGTGAGCGGCGTGTCGGGTGCGATCAGGCCGGCGGCCACCAGCGGGCGCACCAGGAGCAGGAAGCCCGT
>JAKLJW010000180.1 GCA_023150935.1 Candidatus Binatia bacterium
GCCCGAGCCCCACAAGGGCGCCGATCCGGAAGCGGCCGGCCTCGAGGAGCAGGGCTTTGGCTGGAAGAGCGACTTCGGTTCGGGCAAGGCCGGCGACGCGATCACCAGCGGCATCGAGGTCACCTGGACCACCACGCCCACCAAGTGGAGCAACAACTTCTTCTGGAACCTGTTCAGCTACGAATGGGAACTTACGAAGAGCCCGGCTGGCGCGCACCAGTGGCGGCCGAAGAACGACGCGGGTGCCGGCACCGTGCCGCACGCGCACGACAAGTCCAAGCGCATCGCGCCGTCGATGCTGACCACCGACCTCTCGCTGCGCTTCGACCCCGCGTACGAGAAGATCTCACGGCGCTTCATGGAGAACCCCGACGAGTTCGCCGAAGCGTTCGCGCGCGCGTGGTTCAAACTGACGCACCGCGACATGGGCCCGCGCGTTCGGTACCTGGGACCGGAAGTGCCCAAGGAAGAACTCATCTGGCAGGACCCGATTCCCAAGGTGGACCACAAGCTGATCGGCGAGAAGGAGAT
>JAKLJW010000181.1 GCA_023150935.1 Candidatus Binatia bacterium
CGATCTGCAGCCGTCGCCCGACTGACCGCAGGCCACGCCCAGCTCCACGCAGGTCTTCTTGGTGCAGCTGCTGGCGCCGCACTTGCCGAAGGTGCCGCCGCCGCCGCAGGTCTGGCCCGAGGGGCAGGTGCCGCAGCTCAGCGTGCCGCCGCAACCGTCGGCCCACTGCCCGCAGTCGTGGCCCAGGGCCGTGCAGGTCTTGGGCGTGCAGCTGCCGGCGCCGCACACCCCGGGGGTTCCCGCGCCGCCGCAAGTCTGGCCCGAGGGGCAGGTGCCGCAGCTCAGCGTGCCGCCGCAGCCGTCGGACCACAGCCCGCAGTTCTTGCCCAGCGCGCCGCAGGTGGTGGGCGTGCAGCTCGAGGTCGAGCACTTGCCGCCGGTGCCGCACACCTGGCCCGAGGGGCAGGTGCCGCAGCTGGCGATCACCCCGCCGCAGCCATCGGGGGCCGGACCGCACACGATGCCCTGATCGCCGCAGGTGAGCTTGCTGCAGGTCGGCGGCGGCTGCTTCTCGTCGCAGACC
>JAKLJW010000182.1:0-235 GCA_023150935.1 Candidatus Binatia bacterium
GTACGCCCGTTTCGTCACCATGGTGCTCCACGACCTCGGGATGCTGCCGGCCGAGGAACCGTTCCGCCGGTTCCGGGCCCACGGCCTGATCGTCAAGGACGGCGCCAAGATGTCGAAGTCGCGGGGCAACGTGGTGGTCCCCGACGAGTACATCGCCAAGTGGGGCGCCGACACCCTCCGGATGTTCCTGATGTTCCTCGGCCCGTTCGAGGAAGGGGGCGACTTCCGCGACGCC
>JAKLJW010000182.1:245-520 GCA_023150935.1 Candidatus Binatia bacterium
CCTGATCGGGCCGCGCCGGTTCCTGGAACGGCTCTGGGATCTGGTGGGCCAGTGCGAGCGCCGGACCCTGACGGGCGAGGAGATCCATCGCGACATCGTGGTCAAGTGGAACGCCACCAAGAAGAAGGTGACCCGCGACCTCGAGACCCTCGGCTACAACACCGCCATCGCGGCGATGATGGAGCTGCTGAACGCGATGCGCGACAGCAACTGCTCGGAGCGGCAGATCGTCAAGGACTTGGTGATCATGGTGGCGCCGTTCGCGCCGCACTTTG
>JAKLJW010000183.1:0-253 GCA_023150935.1 Candidatus Binatia bacterium
GTAGTCGGTCGAGCGGCTCGACTTCGACTCGATCACCTTGATCCCGTGCTCGCGGGCGACCACCGGCGCGTTCACCATGTTGACGCGCTCGGTGACCTTCTCGAGCAGGCCCTTCAGCACCGCGATCGTGATCGGCGCCACGCGCAGCTCCGCCACGTCGCCGGCGTACTCGATCTCGATCTCGTCGATCTTGCCCGGGCAGAGCTGGCCCTGGAAGCGGCCGAGCTTCTCGCCCAGCAGGAGGTAGGGCCGG
>JAKLJW010000183.1:263-519 GCA_023150935.1 Candidatus Binatia bacterium
GACAGGATCTCGGGCGACACCGAGGGGACGTTGACGCCGTTGCGGATCTCGCCGTTCACGAGGTAGTCACGGACCTGCTCGACCACCTGGATCGCGACGTTGAGCTGGGCCTGCTCGGTGGAGGCGCCGAGGTGCGGCGTGCAGATCACGCGCGGGTGGGCCACCAGCGGGTCCTGCGGGGCCGGCGGCTCGGTCACGAAGACGTCGAGCGCGGCGCCGCCCACCTGGCCGCTCTCGAGCGCCGCCAGCAGCGCCT
>JAKLJW010000184.1 GCA_023150935.1 Candidatus Binatia bacterium
CCGCGCCTACCCGCTCCTGCTCGAGCACCTGTGGCCGAAGCTCCGCACGGTGGTGACGATCGACTGGCGCATGACCTCGACGGCCCTGTGGGCGGACTTCGTCCTGCCGGCGGCCGCCTGGTACGAGCGGACCGAGCACAAGTGGGTGACGCCGCTCACCCCCTTCCTCCACGCCGGCGAGAAGGTCACGAGCTTCTACGAGGCGCGCTCGGACTGGGAGATCATGGCGCTGCTCGCGAAGGCGGTGGACGATCGCGCTCGCGAGCGCGGCATCCGGAGCTTCCGCGACCGCGCCGGGCGCGAGCGCTCCTTCGAGGGCCTCTACGAGCGCTTCAGCTCGAACGGCCGCTACGGCCCCGAGGACGACGAGCGTGTCGCGCAGGACCTCGTCGAGGGCGCGAGCAACCTCGAGGGGGTGGAGTGGGAGGCGCTCAAGCAGAAGGGCTGGGCGCGCTTCACCGGGGTCGGGAGCAGCATCGTGTCGATCGGCAACGCGACGACCGTGAAGCCCGACGACA
>JAKLJW010000185.1 GCA_023150935.1 Candidatus Binatia bacterium
GGACAGCGGCCACCGCATCGGCCTTTTCTTCACCGGCCATCGTCACGCCGGCGAGAATCTCGAGAAGGTACTCCAGCAGCGTGCCGCCGAACTCTCGGCACCGCTCCACATGTGCGACGGCCTGCCGCACAACACCGCCGGCGACTTCGAGACCATCGTCGGCCACTGCATGGCGCACGCACGCCGCTACTACGTGAAGATCACCGACACCTTTCCCGAGCCCTGTCGCTTCGTGCTCGAGGAGCTGCGCGAGGTCTACCGCGTCGATGCGCGCGCCAAAAAGGATAAGCTCGATCCCGACCAGCGGCTCGCCCTGCACCGCAGGGAGAATGGCCTGCGCATGGCGCGGCTCAAGAAGTGGCTCTACACCCAGATACGCGAGAAGAACGTCGAGCCCAACTCGCCGCTGGGCGAGGCGATTGCCTACATGAAAAAGCACTGGCGGCAGCTGGTCCTCTTCCTGCGCAAGCCCGGGGCGCCGCTGGACAACACGATTGTCGAGCGCGCCCTCAAGC
>JAKLJW010000186.1 GCA_023150935.1 Candidatus Binatia bacterium
CTGGGCGCGCAGGGCATCAAGATCATGAGCGCCGGGCGACTCAACGGCATCGAAATCGCGCGCACCGAGTGGTACCGCGAGGGACGGGTGCCGTTGCACACGCTGCGCGCTGACATCGACTACGGGTTCTCTGAGGCCAAGACCACCTATGGCGTCATCGGCGTCAAGGTGTGGGTCTATCGGGGTGACAACCTGGGCCGCGGCGACGCGCCGGGTGCCAACAAGACCGAGGCCCAGGAAGAAGAGCGCCGTCCACGCCGTGGCCCCCGCCCCGGTGGTCCTGGCGCACCGGACCGCCGTGGTCGCCCGGGTGGCGACCGCGCGCCGCGCGCCGAGGCGCCTGGCGTCGATGTCAAGCCTGCCGACGGCGCTGCCGGCGACGGAGCCAAGCCGGCGGTCAAGCGCGTCCGCAAGGCGGCCGGTCCCGGCACCGGGCAAGCCTAAGGAGTCATAGAACATGCTGCAACCCGCACGTCGCAAGTTCCGCAAGGAACACAAGGGACGCAACACCGGT
>JAKLJW010000187.1 GCA_023150935.1 Candidatus Binatia bacterium
GAGGTCGAGCACGAAGTCCGCGACCGCGTACATGCCGCCGATCGCCCAGCCGCTGTCGCCGTGGCCGCGCAGGTCCGGCGCCACCACGTGCCAGTCGCGGCGCAGCTCGCGCGCCACCCAGTCCCAGTTGCGGGCGTGGTCGCGCCCGCCGTGCACCAGCACGAGCGGCGGGGCGCCCTCGTTGCCCCAGTCCACGTAGTGGAGCCGCAGGCGTTGCGAGACGAAGAAGTGGGAGGTAGGACCGACGATCTCCGACATGCGCCGATGTTGCGGGGCTCCGTGCGCAGCGGCAATGGCCCTCGGTTATCCTGCCGCCGTGCGCATCGCCCTCGCCCAGGTGAACCCCACGGTCGGCGACCTCGCGGGCAACCGCCGGCTCGTCGAGGAGGCCGCCGCCAAGGCGGCGGCGGCCGGTGCGGAGCTGGTGCTGCTCCCCGAGCTGGTGCTGAGCGGCTATCCGCCCATGGACCTCCTCGAGCGCGAGGGCTTCGTCGAGGACCAGCTCCGCGAGCT
>JAKLJW010000188.1 GCA_023150935.1 Candidatus Binatia bacterium
CGATCTGCCCGACCAGCACGGCGATATCGAGTTCGTCTCGTTGCGGCAACCCGGCGAGTACCCGATGAGCGACGGGCAGGTGGTTTCGAGCAAGGGTATCGACGCCTCGCAGGATCAGTTCGAGGTGGACGAGAACCTTCGCGAGGGATTGGGCCATGGCGCGTTGAGTTACGCCCTTTCAGGGCTTGGTGTCCATGACGATCACGTTGACCCAGGGCGTTGCCCTGGGCTGGTGAATGGTCGCCCCTGCGGGGCTGAGTGACAGGTCCCGGCCGGGAAGGTTAAAGCCGGGCAGGTCCGGCCACCCCGAAGGGGCAGATTTCATCGGCCCAGGGCAACGCCCTAGGAACGGTGGATGGTCTTGCGCAAGGCGTCGCGGGCGAGCTGCTGGTGCGCGAAGTGGGAGGCCGCGGTCGCCCCGGAGGAGGGGGGTAACGTCCTACTTGACCGGGCTCGCCGGTATCTGGCGGGGGAGCGTTACCGAGAATCGGCTGCCCTGCCCGGGCGCGCT
>JAKLJW010000189.1 GCA_023150935.1 Candidatus Binatia bacterium
GATGGAGCTCCCAATGCTCACGGAAAGTGAGTGGGATTTGGTATCACCACATCTAGAGAATGCAGTCGCGCAGATCAAGCAATACCGAGAAACACATCAGTGCTCATTGGCGGAAGCAAACGCCAAGGGTTTTGGCCAACAAGCGCTCATCGCATACGAGCAGATCACCGGCTTCAAAGAGACAAACCCCAATGCACTCTTCCATCATCGACTAAGCATCTATGGCCCTCCATGTCATGTATGCGGCAAGCCCCTAAGAACGCCACAAGCCCGGTACTGCGCCATGTGCAGTGCCGAGCGCTCAGCGTCTGAGTTGGCGCCCGAAGTCGGAGGCGGGAGCAACAATGCGGCCTAACCCTTCCATCGAGCTGACATGCCCCGGCAAGCCGGGTCATGCAGCTCATGTCAAACGTTGGGCCCCGCGCCACGCAACACTGCCAAGCACATGCTGAGTAGCGCCACCCTGCACTGCAACGCAGCGCCGTGCAAAGGCCGGTGCGGGCCGTCCGTC
>JAKLJW010000190.1 GCA_023150935.1 Candidatus Binatia bacterium
GGCCCGCATCACGACGATGAGGTACTTGAGGCAGACGATGACGATCAGCGACCAGATCACCGCGCTCAGAACGCCGAGCACGGTGGAACGGGTCGGACTGAGCGCATGCTCGCCGTGAAAGCACTCGCGCAAGGCATAGAGCGGGCTCGTGCCGATGTCCCCATAGACGATTCCCAAGGCACCGAGCGCCAGTCCGAGACCCCGGCGTGGCGATGATTCGCTACTCATCCAGTCAGTGGTGCAGGTCGCCTCCGATTCTCAATCCCCCACCGGCAATGGAGATTCCGTCCGGGCCCGCCAGGCGGACTCCCGGAAGTTCAACAAGGCCAGTCATTTCCGCTTTCCGACGCCGACGAGGTTAGCTGCCGGGCTGGGTCCGGAAAGTGACCCCGGCGGCCATGACCGCCGTTCGCCCCTGGCCCGGCTTTCGCCGGTACCCGTGGTTCCCCCGCGGCGGGACATGAACGGATCTCCCCGCCTTAGGCGCCTGCACACGGAACGCGTAGTGCC
>JAKLJW010000191.1 GCA_023150935.1 Candidatus Binatia bacterium
GGTCATACCGAGACGGGCGTGGCCGAGGGCGGAGCGACGATAGAGTACCGTGAAGAGCGGGTCTGCAGACCTTCGGCCCGCAGCGAAAACGTTCTCGAAATCGCTCGCGCGGGTAAGCTTTTGTGGCCTGCGAAAACGCGCGGGCAAAATCGGCAGCGCGCAGGTCCGCTGCGCTGCTTAGGGAACCAGCCGCGTACGACCCTTGGCGCGACGGCGCTTGAGAACCAGCCGGCCGGCCTTGGTCGCCATGCGGGCGCGAAAGCCGTGCGTTCGCACGCGTTTGATCTTGCTCGGTTGATATGTGCGCTTCATGGCGAAAAAAGCCTTCTGAAAACAATACGATGGGCCGCGAGAAGAGGGCGCAAGGTTACGCAGCGGGCGCGATGGTGTCAATGCTTGCTTGCCTGTGGATAACTGCAAGACACAACGATAGACTTCCTCTCCCCTCGATTCCCGACGACAACAACGCAACCAGCCAGGGATCAACGCGTGGTGACTTCCCTATGGAG
>JAKLJW010000192.1 GCA_023150935.1 Candidatus Binatia bacterium
AACTGAGCTCGAGTCCCTTGTCGTGGGCACGCACCGCGAATGTTTCGAGGGTGTCCTCGACGACTTCGAAGAGGTTGAACTCAACCTGTTCCAACTGGAGCTGGCCGGCTTCGATCTTCGAGAAGTCCAGAATGTCGTTGATAAGGGCGAGGAGGCTGTCGCTACTGGAATGGATGATGTCCGCGTAGCGCCGTTGTTCCGCGTCGAGTTGGGAGTCGAGCAGAAGACCCGTCATCCCGATGATTGGTGGCGGCCAACTGCGCCTGGGCTTGGTCCCGCCGCAACGCCATGCCGAACGCGACTCCGCCCGCGTGCAGGAGTGAAATATCGGTTTCGGACCATTCCCGGTCCTGCGTGCAGTCGTCCCAGCCGATGAACCCGATCATCGCCGACTCCACGCGGATGGGAACGAGGAGGACAGACCGTATGGATTGCTCCTCGAACATCGAGCGAATGGACGGGGGCATTTTGGAGACCAGGCCGACGAATGGACGCCCTTCGTTGAACC
>JAKLJW010000193.1 GCA_023150935.1 Candidatus Binatia bacterium
CTCGAAGCGCGCCTGCGCCTCGCCGTAGCGCGCGACCAGCGCGTCGAGCTCGGTGGCGCGCCCGGGATCGGCGAGCGCCTGCTCGAGCTCGTGGAGCGCGTGCGCCGCCTCGGCGACGGGGCCGGCGCCGTCGAGGGTGGCCTCCACCACCGTGCGGCCCTTCATCTCGCCGACGTCCTGGTGGAAGTGGCCGACCGTGATGCCGCGGTCGATCACGACCTGGCCGTCGTCGGGCTCCTCCTCGCGGGTGATCAGCCGGAAGAGCGTCGACTTGCCGGCTCCGTTCGGGCCGACGAGCCCCACCTTCTCGCCGCGCCCGATCGCCGCCGAGGCCTCGAGGAAGAGGATCTGCCGGCCATGGCGCTTCGAGACGCCGTCGATGCGGATCATGGGGGCTCCGGGGCCGGGACAGGGGTGCGGGGGTGTAACGCAGCCGCCAACCGGCTGCCGGCTCCCCGGGGACCGGGCCCCGCACCCGTCGATCTCGCCCAGACGCCGCCGCGGGTAT
>JAKLJW010000194.1 GCA_023150935.1 Candidatus Binatia bacterium
GGTCGCGCTCGCCTGGGCACGAGGGCTTCAACCCGGCGAACTGTCGCGGGCAAGAGAGATCGTAATCGAGAACCGTGGCTTTCTCCTGGAGGCATGGCATGGGCACTTCGGCACGACGCCTTGATTTCGAAGCGGAACCGCCCCGCGCGGCGACGGTGTCGTTCTCCGACACCACGATGTACGTCGTCCTCGTCGATGGACGAGAGCTCGGTGTTCCCCTTGCGTGGTTCCCACGCCTGTCTGCCGCAACCGCCGAGCAACGTCGAGCTGTCGAGCTACTCGACCACGGAGTCGAGCTTCGCTGGGAGGAGATCGACGAAGATATCTCTGTTCCCAATCTTCTCGGCGTCCCTTACGAGAACTCTTGAGGGGACGGTGCGCGGGACGTCAGGCCTTAGACTTCGGGTTTGGAGCTGAAGGGTGGGCGTCAGGCCGCCCGCTTTTTTCGGGCGCGGCCGGCTGCGCTTCCTCGCGACCAGCGAAGAACCCGCGGCGATCGACTTGACC
>JAKLJW010000195.1 GCA_023150935.1 Candidatus Binatia bacterium
GTTCGAGCTCGTCGGCGCCCATGCCGGGACCGGTGTCCTCGACCTCGAAGCGGGCGATGTCGTTGGCATAGCGCAGGCGCAGGCGCACGCCGCCGCGGTCGGTGAACTTGACCGCGTTGCCGAGCAGGTTGATGAGGATCTGGCGCAGGCGCTTCTCGTCGGCACGCACGACGGCCGGCGCCTCGTCGATCTCGCACGCGAAGCCGATGCCCTTGCCGGCGGCCTGCAGCTCGAACAGCTGCGCGATCTCGCGCAGCGCCTCGTGCAGGCGCAGCGGCCGCGCATCGAGCGCGAGCTTGCCGCTCTCGATGCGCGCGATGTCGAGCGTGCCCTCGATCAGCGACAGCAGGTGGTCGCCGCCACGCCGGATCACCTGCACCGCGTGGCGGCGCTGCGGCGGCATCGACGCGTCGGCCTCGAGCAGCTGCGCATAGCCGAGGATGCTGTTCAGCGGCGTACGCAGTTCGTGGCTGATCGTCGTGATGTAGCGGCTCTTCGCCTGGT
>JAKLJW010000196.1 GCA_023150935.1 Candidatus Binatia bacterium
CGGGCCTACACTAACGCTCCCGACGGAGGGGTGCCGGAGCGGTCGAACGGGCCGGTTTTGAAAACCGGTAGCCCGCAAGGGCTCGGGGGTTCGAATCCCTCCCCCTCCGCCACCTTGATCGACTGTTCTCAGTAGCTGAGCACGGCAAGCCCGGGCACCAGCGCGAAGTGCGCCGTGTTCCGCGTCAGCACTGAGTGGCCGCCCACGACGCAGACGGACGCGATCAGCGCAGCAATGTCGCCGATGGGCGTGCCCGCGTCTTGCAGCGCCCCGACAATCCGCCCGAACACCTCCGCGGCGCGCCGGTCGAGATCCAGGATCGGGAGAGGTCCGACAACGGCCTGCATCCTCGTGATCTCGGCGCCCTGATCGACCGAGCGATAGACCCCGACCCGAAGCCCGGCCACGTTGAATCTCGTCGTAACGACCGTCTCACCTGCGGCTTCTTACGCCTCCACCCGGCTGCGGGCACGCTCCCGGCTCCGGCGCCCGGACACGCCAGC
>JAKLJW010000197.1 GCA_023150935.1 Candidatus Binatia bacterium
AGCCCAACGGACACCACCCGTAGGCGAAGGATGCCCTCCGAAGCCCAACGGACACCACCCGTAGGCGAAGGAGGGCCGACGTACTCGACTTGACCACCGCCGCCCCGAGCCCCCTGCCCGGCCGATCGACGGAGATTATTCCAGCTTCGGGCCAGAGCCGCGGCACGACGTTCGCTACCGGGGCAGGCGTGCGGTACGTCTATCTGATCCGCAGCGTCGCCGATCCCACCAAACGCTACGTCGGCATGACCGCCGATGTCGCTGCCCGTCTGCAAGCCCACAACGCCGGCAAGTCGGCGTACACGGCGAAGTTCAGGCCGTGGGCATTGGTGACCTACCTCGGATTCGACGACGACCAGCGTGCCATCGAGTTCGAGCGATATCTGAAGACGGGGTCGGGGCATGCTGAGCACCGCCACTTCTGGCGAGGGGATTCCGCGGCGATCTGAACGCGCTGCGTGAGGGAACGCGGCGAAGCGCCCCTCGGGGAGCTTGACTCA
>JAKLJW010000198.1 GCA_023150935.1 Candidatus Binatia bacterium
CCCACGATCCACGCCGAGTGCCTCCGGTTCGGCATCGACATCACCCGCGAGCCCATCCCCGTCGTGCCCGCGGCCCACTACCTCTGCGGCGGGATCAGCACGGACCTGCACGGCAGGACGACGATCCCGCAGCTCTGGGCCATCGGGGAGTGCGCCTGCACGGGGCTGCACGGGGCGAACCGGCTCGCGTCGAACTCGCTGCTCGAGGGCCTGGTCTTCGGCCACCGCGCCGCGGTGCGGCTCGCCGGCCAGATCCGCGAGCTCCGCGAGAGCCCGTTCCCCGAGGTCCCGGAGTGGCAGACGGGCGACGCGGCCCCGAGCGACGAGGGCGTCGTGGTCGCGCACAACTGGGACGAGCTCCGCCGCACCATGTGGAACTACGTCGGGATCGTCCGCTCGGACGCGCGGCTCCGGCGCGCGGCGCGCCGGATCGCGCTGCTCCAGGAGGAGATCCGCGAGTACTACTGGAAGCACCTCGTGACGCGCGACCTGCTCGAGCT